>NZ_BDGM02000010.1:0-96065 GCF_001748485.2 Tepidibacillus sp. HK-1
GAGTGAGGAGCAAGCGTGGATGTGGGCGAATACAAGAAAAGGCTATTGGCGTACTGCTCATAGCCCTATCTTGACAAAAGCCCTATCTAACGAGCGATTTAAGCGAGCTGGATATCTAAGTTTTAGCGAGTGTTATTCTGCGAAGTGACGTGTAAACTTTGGAAGCGCCGTATACCGAACGGTACGTACGGTGCTGTGGGAGGTCGGCTGGTCAAATAATGGCCAGCCTCCTACCCGATCCGCACTATTTTAATGAGATCCCACAAAAGTAATCGGATTTATACTTCAAAGGAAGTCGCTACTTTTGTGGGCAATCTAAAACGCTAGATAAAAGGTGATAAGATGGGAAAACTAGCAGAAAAATTAGATCATTTTACTATTTTATTAAATCATGCCAATATTCCTTTGGAAATTAGGGAAAATTATTTCAATGGGACAAAAATAGAAAAAGTAGAATTAAGTCGTAAAAATAAAGAATGGACTTTTTATCTTCAATTTCCGAGTTTGGTACCTTTTCAAATATTTGAACAAGTAACACAGCAAATCATTCAAAGTTTTCAACATATTGCTAAAATTCATTTCGTTGTTAGGTTTTCTACCGTTTCGTACATAGAGATACTCTCAGAGTATTGGCCGAAGATTATTAAACCTCTTAATGCTTTACCAAGTATTTATAATCTATTAAAAGAAGCAGAGTGGAAACTAGAAAATCAACAACTTCTAATCTTTATTCCAAATATGATGACACAAGAAATGTTTCAGCGAAAACATATTGATCTTAAAATTGCGGAATCGTTAGCGGAATGGATCGAAGAACCGATTAAAGTTGTATTTTTCCCTGCTGAAACAGATCAGAAGCTATTAAAATTTAGAGAGGATCTTAAACTAGAAGATTTCAACTATGCAAAAGAGGCACTATTACAAATCCCTGAGGCGGATGATGAAGAAGAATCAAAGATCAATGTTAATCGAACGATAAAATACGGATATGAGATTAAAGAACTACCAGTACCATTGAAACAGGTCATAGAGGAGGATAAAAATGTCATTATACAAGGGAGCGTATTTTCAGTAGAATTTAAAGAATTAAAGAGTGGACGTCATCTTTTGACCTTTAATCTAACAGATTTTACTGATTCGATAGAGGTCAAAGTATTTATTAAGGATGCGAAAGAGGATCTTCCTGTATTAAAAACAATCAAAGAAGGCCAATGGTTAAAGGTAAAAGGTCATGTCCAATTTGACACCTTTTCAAAAGAATTGGTAATGATAGCCAATGATATTAACCAAATTGAGAACAAAGGCAGAGAAGATCTAGCAGAAGAAAAAAGAATAGAATTGCATGTACATTCTACAATGAGTGCGATGGATGGAGTTGCCTCTATAAAAAAAATAGTAGAACAAGCGGCAAAGTTTGGTCATAAAGCGATAGCGATTACTGATCACGCAGTGGTTCAAGCTTTTCCTGAAGCCTATGAAGCTGGACAAAAATATGGGGTAAAAATTGTATATGGGGTAGAAGCAAATGTGATTGATGATGGTGTACCTATTGTACACCATGAAGAATCTAGAAATTTGCTAGAGGACACCTATGTTGTTTTTGACACAGAAACAACAGGTTTATCTGCCGTTTATAATACGATCATTGAGATAGGGGCAGTAAAGGTTAAAAACGGAAAAGTAATAGATCAATTTAAAATGTTTGTGGATCCACAAGAACCAATCTCTAGGAAAATCACTGAGATAACTGGGATCACAGATGAAATGGTAAAAGGTGCTCCTTTACTTGAAGAGGCTTTGCCCAAATTTAAGGAATTTATCGGTAATGCTGTATTAGCAGCACATAATGCCCGTTTTGATATGGGATTTTTGAATATGGGGTTAAAACGAATTGGGTTAGAATCATTATTGAATCCTGTCATTGATACAGTGGAATTAGCAAGGTTTTTATATCCAAAAATGAAAAATTATAAGTTGAATACGTTATGTGATGCTTTCAATATTGAATTGAATAATCATCATAGGGCATATCACGACGCAGAAGCAACAGGATATTTACTTTGGAAAATGCTTCTTGATTTACAAGAAAGAGAGATTACAAATTTAAACGAAATTAATCAACATGTAGGTAAAGGCGATTACCACCGACTACGTCCATTTCACGTAACTATTTTGGTTAAGAACGAAATTGGGTTAAAAAATCTCTATAAATTGATTTCAAAATCACATATCGAATATTTTTATCGGAATCCAAGATTACCTCGAAGTGAATTATTAAAGCATCGAGAAGGACTTTTGTTTGGTACCGCTTGTGCGCAAGGTGAATTATTTGAAGCAATGCTTAGCAAAACTCCAGAAGTAGTAGAAGAAATTGCTAAGTTTTACGACTACTTAGAAATCCAACCGATTTCCCATTATCGTCATTTGATCAAAAATGGGATTTTACAAAATGATCAAGATATTAAAAATATTCATCAACGAATTATTGAAATGGGTGAAAAATTAAATATACCTGTAGTAGCGACAGGAGATGTTCATCATGTACATCCCGAAGATGAAATTTATCGTAAAATTCTTGTCTTAAATCACAGTAGTGGTTTTAGATATCATCATGTGGATGATTTGCATTCTGCTCATTTTCGTACGACAGACGAGATGCTTGCTGAATTTGACTATTTAGAACCTCATATTGCGAAGAAAATTATTGTGGATAATCCTAAGAAAGTAATTGAAGATGTCGTCGAATTAAAGCCTTTCCCAGATGATCTTTTTACTCCTGTAATTGAAGGAGCCGAAGATGAGATTCGGAACATGAGTTATGAGACAGCTAAACATATTTATGGAGATCCTTTGCCTGAATTAGTGGAGAAAAGATTAGAGAAAGAATTAAATAGTATTATCAATCATGGATTTTCCGTAATCTATTTGATTGCACATAAACTTGTAAATAAATCCCTAGAGGATGGTTATTTAGTAGGTTCTAGGGGGTCTGTAGGTTCATCATTTGTTGCGACGATGACAAGAATAACTGAAGTAAATCCCTTACCCCCCCATTATGTATGTTCTAATTGTAAACATAGTGAATTCATTTTGGATGGAAGTGTTGGCTCAGGTTTTGATTTGCCTGATAAAAATTGTCCACATTGCCAAACAAAAATGAAAAAAGATGGACATGACATCCCTTTTGAAACCTTTATGGGCTTTAAAGGAGATAAGGTTCCTGATATCGATTTAAATTTTTCAGGTGACTACCAGCCAAGGGTCCATAAATATACAGAAGAGTTATTTGGTTCTGAATATGTTTATCGTGCTGGGACAATTTCAACTGTGGCTGAGAAAACGGCCTATGGTTTTGTAAGAAAATATGTGGATGAACAAGGGTGGAATAAACGAAATGCCGAAATTAATCGTTTGGTAACAGGCTGTACGGGCATTAAACGAACTACTGGACAGCATCCTGGTGGATTAATGGTTATTCCTCAATATAAGGATGTATATGATTTCACACCTATTCAAAGGCCTGCTGATGACTCAACGTCCGATACGATTACCACTCACTTTGATTATCATGCCATTAGTGGTCGTTTGTTAAAATTGGACCTGCTTGGGCACGATGATCCTACAGTGATTAGAATGCTACAAGATTTTACAGGAATTGATCCTAAAACGATTCCTATCGATGACCCGAACGTATATGAGATTTTTAGAAGTACAGATACATTAGGAGTCACACCTGAACAGATAGGAACCACTTTAGGCGCTTTAGGGATACCAGAGTTTGGGACTAAATTTGTTAGACAAATGCTTGAAGATACAAAACCAACAACGTTTGCCGAATTGGTTCGTATCTCTGGTCTTTCACATGGTACTGACGTTTGGCTTAATAATGCTCAAGACCTAATTAGAGAGGGTAAAGCAGTTTTAGCAGAAGTGATATCTACTCGTGATGACATCATGGTATACCTTATTCAAAAGGGTTTGGAGCCATCCGTTGCATTTAAAATCATGGAAAAAGTGCGTAAAGGTAAAGGACTTCAGCCTGAAGATATTGAAGAAATGAAAAAAAATCAGGTACCTGATTGGTATATTGATTCATGTCAAAAAATTAAGTACATGTTTCCAAAAGCTCATGCAGTTGCTTATGTTTTGATGGCGATTCGTATTGCTTATTTTAAAGTTTATTATCCTATTTATTATTATGCTACTTACTTTACGGTTCGAGCAGATGAATTTGATGTAAAACTAATGATGTCTGGTTCTAAATCGATAAGAGATAAAATTCAAGAGATCACCGAAAAAGGAATTCAAGCCTCACCAAAAGAGAAAGGACTACTTATCGTATTAGAATTGGCGCTAGAAATGATTGAACGAGGTTTTTATTTTAAAAACGTAGATTTATATCGGTCTGATGCTACGAAATTCATCGTGGAAGAAGATGAAAAAGGCTTAATCCCTCCTTTTTCAGCGATACCTGGTATTGGAGTTAACGCGGCCCAAAATATTGTCCAAGCTAGAAACGAAGGAGAGTTCTTATCGATTGAAGATCTACAAAATCGAGCTAAAGCCTCAAAGACGATTATTGAATTGTTAGATGAGCATGATTGTTTAAAAGGATTACCTAATACCAATCAACTATCCTTATTTTAATACATCTTATTTAAGTGGATTTTTATGATGCATAATGACGAAAAAACTTATTTGATAAGGAAAGATGTGTTATGATATAATCTTTTTGGTAATACTGTGTATAGAAACGTTCTTAAAGAGTGGGGAAACCCACTCTTTAGATTTATGTACATGGATCTTCGAAAAGAGTAAAAGAGAGGGAATGATATGAGTTTAAATGTTACTCAAATAGTTGAAAAAATGGTATTGCCGATATTAGAAAAAGAACACTTAGAATTAGTGGACATAGAGTACAAAAAAGAGGGGAGTAATTGGTTTTTAAGAGTTTTTATTGATAAAGAAGATGGGGGAGTTGATATCGAAGATTGTGGAAGGGTAAGCGAAGCATTAAGTGCTGAGTTAGATAAAAAGGATCCTATTCCAAATTCATACTTTCTTGAAGTTTCATCACCAGGTGCTGAGAGACCATTAAAAAAAGAAAAAGATTTCTTAAAATCAATTGGTAAACAGGTACATATTACAACTTATGAGCCTATTTCAAATCAGAAAGTATTTGAAGGGAAATTGATTCATTTTGATACAAAGATACTTGTCATTGAAGAACCTAAAAAACAAGTTGAAATCCCATATGAAAAAGTTGCTAGTGCTAGATTAGCATTGTTTTTTTAAAAAAAGAAAGGAGGAGAAACTTTTGAATAGTGATTTCATGGATGCACTTATACAGTTGGAAAAAGAAAAAGGAATTAGTAAAGATGTTTTAATTGATGCGATAGAGGCTGCTCTAATTTCAGGATACAAAAGAAATTTTCATTCTGCACAAAATGTCAGGGTAGATATTAACCGGGAAACTGGTAATGTAAAGGTCTTAGCTAGAAAAACAATAGTGGAAGAGGTGATCGACCCAAGACTAGAGATTTCCTTAGAAGCGGCGCGTCAAATTAATCCTAATTACCAATTAGATGATATTGTAGAATTAGAAGTCACCCCAAAGGATTTTGGGAGAATTGCAGCACAAACTGCTAAGCAGGTAGTGACACAACGGATCAAAGAGGCGGAACGAGGAATCATCTATGAAACTTTTGTGGATCGAGAAGAAGATATTGTTACTGGCATTGTTCAACGTCAGGATCAACGTTTCATCTATATAGACTTAGGAAAAACAGAAGCTCTTTTACCAATCAATGAGCAAATGCCAACAGAAAGATTTAAACATGGAGATCGAGTAAAGGTCTATATCACCAAAGTGGAAAAGACAACAAAAGGCCCACAAATATTTGTATCAAGGACACACCCAGGTTTATTAAAAAGACTATTCGAACTGGAAGTTCCGGAGATTTATGAAGGTGTTGTAGAAATTAAATCTGTTGCAAGAGAGGCTGGATATCGATCAAAAATTGCGGTTTATTCTCAACAAGAAGAAGTAGATCCTGTAGGAGCATGTGTTGGGCCTAAAGGTGCCAGGGTTCAAACGATTGTGAACGAGTTGAAAGGTGAAAAAATTGATATTGTAAAATGGTCAAATGATATAGAAACATATATTTCAAATGCACTTAGTCCCTCGAAAGTGGTTAGTGTTGAGGTTAATGAACAAGAAAAGATGGCAAGAGTGATCGTACCCGACTATCAATTGTCATTGGCAATTGGTAAAGAAGGACAAAATGCAAGACTTGCAGCAAAATTAACTGGATGGAAAATCGATATTAAAAGCGAATCCCAGGCTACCATGTAAAAAGGTAAGGTGATTTTGATGAAAACAAGAAAAATCCCAATGCGGAAATGTGTAGCTTGCCAAGAGATGAAGCCAAAAAAAGAGTTGATTCGGATCGTTAGAACGCCAGAAAAAGAGATAATAGTGGATTTTACTGGAAAAAAATCGGGGAGGGGCGCTTATCTGTGTCGACAAGGGGAATGCTTTCAGATTGCAAGGAAGAAAAAACAGTTGGAACGGTCCCTTGAGGTTAAAATTGATGACGATATCTATGAACAATTACAATTGGAGATTAACGGGCGAAATGAGTAATCAATCTAGAATAAGTTCTATGCTTGGATTGGCAGCTAGAGCGGGAAAAGTGATCTCAGGTGAAGAACTAGTGATAAAAGGAATTCAAAAAGGGAAGGTAACCTTTGTTATTTTATCAGGAGATGCATCTGATAACACAAGCAAAAAGGTTAAGGATAAATGTTCCTTCTATCAGGTTCCTTATCGAGTGATATTTAATCGCGAGGAACTAGGACATGCCATTGGCAAATCTTCACGGGTTGTTGTCGGAATAACCGATTACGGTTTTAGTAAACAATTAGAAAACTTAGTGGAGTAGAAATCCGGAGGTGAATGAAATTGAGAGTTTATGAGTTTGCAAAGAAGCACAATATTCTGAGCAAGGAAATGGTTAATCTTCTAAAGAAACTTAACTTTAATGTAAGTAATCATATGAGTGTGATTACTGATGAGATGGTACAAAAAGTAGATAAATATTTTCATGAGTTAAAACATGGGAAAACAAAAGAAACATCATCATCAACTACAAGCAACCATGAGAGTCATATAAGTGAACTTAAGCAAAAAAAAGACATCAAGAATAAAGACAAAGAGGGATCAAAACAAGTGAAAATCGATGATCATATTGATGTAAAAGAAGTGAATAAAGTAAAAGAAGTGAATTTTGAAGAAAGTGAATCGATTGGAAAAACGAAGAAGAAATCAAAACCTAACAATAAACGTTTTGATGACAATAAAGTTAGTGATCACCGGGATGCAACTTCAAAGATTAAGGTGAATAAAAAGAGACCTTCTTCAAATCAAAAACAACCACAGCAAATAAAACAAACAGACAAACCAATAAAGAATATTGTATATACTGGCTCATTAACAGTTGGCGAATTAGCAAAAAAATTAGGTAAAGAACCATCAGAAATCATAAAAAAATTGTTATTTTTAGGAATTATGGCTACTATCAATCAAGAAATCGAATTAGAAGCCATTCAATTGATTGCCGAAGAATATGGCGTAAAAGTTGAAGAGAAGATTGAAATTGACGAAGATCAATTTGAATTGATTGAGGATCACGATGATCCAGCTGACTTAACTGTACGTCCACCTGTGGTTACGATTATGGGCCACGTTGACCATGGGAAGACCACATTATTGGATGCGATCCGTAAGTCTAAGATTGTAGCAGGTGAAGCTGGTGGAATCACCCAACACATTGGAGCTTACCAAGTCGTTATCAATGATAAAAAAATCACGTTTTTAGATACACCTGGTCATGCAGCTTTCACTAGCATGAGAGCACGCGGAGCGAAAGTTACAGATATTACCATTCTGGTAGTTGCTGCTGATGATGGAATGATGCCACAAACAATAGAGGCCATTAACCATGCAAAGGCGGCAAACGTTCCAATTATAGTTGCGGTAAATAAAATGGATAAACCTGAAGCTAATCCTGATAGGGTTAAACAACAATTGGCTGAACATGGTCTTCTTCCTGAAGAATGGGGAGGAGATACAATTTATGTACCCGTCTCTGCTTTGAAGCAAGAAGGGTTAGATGAATTATTGGAAATGATTTTACTTGTTGCTGAGGTTCAGGAATTAAAAGCAAATCCTAATCGTTTAGCAAAAGGTACGATTATTGAATCGCAATTAGATAAAGGTCGTGGAGCTGTTGCAACTGTACTCGTTCAAAACGGTACATTACGTGTAGGTGACCCAATCGTTGCTGGGGCAACTTACGGAAAAGTGCGAGCAATGGTAAATGATCGAGGAAAAAGAATTAAAGAAGCGGGACCCTCTACACCAGTTGAGATTACTGGATTAAATGAAGTACCACATGCAGGTGATCCCTTTGTTGTATTTGAAGAAGAGAGAAAAGCTAGGGTCATTGGTGAAAAAAGGGCATTAAAGCTAAGACAAAGTGAATTAAATGCCACTTCAAAAGTTACGCTTGACGATTTATATAAGCAAATTCAAGAAGGGGAAATTAAAGAATTAAATGTCATTATTAAAGGAGACGTACAAGGTTCTGTTGAGGCCCTACAAGGTTCTTTAGAAAAAATTGATATTGAAGGAGTAAGGGTAAAAATTATCCATAAAGGTGTTGGAGCTATTACTGAGACAGATGTTACCTTGGCTTCAGCTTCCAATGCCATTATCATTGGTTTTAATGTCCGCCCTGAGCCACAGGCAAGAACATCGGCTGAGCGAGAAAAGGTGGATATTCGCCTACATCGTATCATTTACAATGTCATAGATGAGATTAAAGCAGCTTTACAGGGTATGCTTGATCCAGAATATCGTGAAGTAATTACGGGGCATGCGGAAATTCGTCAGGTATTTAAGGCGTCAAATATCGGTACAATTGCTGGTTCTTATGTAACAGAAGGGAAGATTATTCGAACTGCTCAAGCTAGAGTTATTCGTGATGGTATTGTTATCTTCGAAGGAAACATCGATTCGTTAAAACGTTTTAAGGATGATGCAAAAGAAGTTGCACAAGGTTATGAGTGCGGAATCACAATCCAAAACTTTAGTGATTTTAAAGAAGGAGATATTATTGAATCCTTCGTGATGGAAACTGTCAAAAAATAATGGGGTGATGTTATGGCAAATGTTCGGATAGGTAGGGTCGGTGAACAAATTAAGAAGGAAATTAGTCAACTAATTCAATATGATTTGAAAGATCCTCGAATTGGATTTGTCACAATCACAGGTGTTGAGGTAACTGGTGATTTTTCTCAAGCCACGATTTACCTAAGTATAATGGGCCAGGAAGATGAAGTTAAAGAGTCAATAAAAGCGCTTGAAAAAGCAAAAGGATTCCTAAGATCCGAATTAGGCAAACGAATCCGTTTAAGGCATACACCAGAATTGATATTTAAAGTGGATCAGTCCATTGCTTATGGTTCCAAAATAGAGAAGTTGCTACAAGACATTAAGGAAGAACGATAAGAAATGAAGGACTTAAATGAATATAAAAGGGAGTTATCACAGGCTGGCCAATTTATTAAGCAACATGATAACTATTTGATTGTGTCACATGTCAACCCAGATGGGGATACCATATCCTCATCTTTAACTATGGCGCTTTTACTAAGATTCCTTGGTAAATCCTTTACATTAGTCAATGAAGACCCTATTCCAGATAAATTTAATTTTTTGCCATTATCTGACCAAATTCTATCGATTTCAGAAATTAAAAATACATTCTCTCATGTCATTACTGTGGATGTGGCTGATCAGAAAAGGATGGGAATGATTTCACCTTTACTAACTGACGATGTAGAAATTCTTAATATTGATCATCATCCCACGAATGATCGTTTTGGCCATCTTAATGTGATTTTACCTACGGCGGCTGCAACCTGTGAAATCATGTATGACCTTGTAAAGGAATTAAATATACCACTTAGTCAAGATCTTGCATCATGTATCTATACCGGGTTATTAACTGATACGGGAGGATTTCGTTATACAAATACTTCTCCAAAGGTGATGAGAATAGCGGCAGAATTATTAGAATACGGTGTATCTCCGGGTGAAATTGCTGAAATTGCATTAGAAACGATAAGTAAAAATCATATTTCAGTTTTACAGATCGCTTTATCCCATTTACAAGTAATTGAGAATGGTTTTATCGCTTGGACTTATTTAAAAGCGAATGAGTTACCGCAAGACGTTACAAGTGATGATACAGAAGGAATTGTGAATTATACTAGAAATATAGAAGGCGTAGAGGTGGGTATCTTTTTTAAAGAAGTGAAAGGGAATGTCTTTAAAATTAGCCTGCGCTCTAAAAAATATGTAGATGTAGGAGCGATTGCAAAAGCTTATCATGGAGGAGGACATGCTAGAGCCTCTGGTTTCACATTTTATGGAGATTTAGAAGAAGTACTACAACAATTGATTGATGCAATTAAACAGTCTGAAGGATGGAAGTATCTTGAAAACAAATCGAATTGATGGGGTAATACCGATTTTAAAGCCTGCTGGAATGACTTCTCATGATGTTGTAGCAAAATTAAGAAGAATCATAGGCACAAAAAGGATTGGTCATACTGGGACATTAGACCCTGAGGTAACTGGTGTACTTCCTATCTGCATTGGAAAAGCGACCCGTTTATCAGAATATATTATGGAACAACCGAAAATTTATCAGGGTCAACTAACATTAGGCAAATCAACCACAACTCAAGATTTTACAGGGCAGGTCATTGAAGAAAAAAAGGTTAAACGAATTACAGAGTCTGATGTTCAACAAGTATTTCAAACCTTTATTGGTGAAATTGAGCAAATTCCGCCGATGTATTCTTCTGTTAAAATTGGAGGAAAAAAATTATACGAACTTGCTAGACAAGGGAAAGAAGTCGATAGAAAGCCAAGAAAGGTAACCATCTATGAGTTAAAAATACGACAAATAGACCTTTCAACTGAATTTCCAACGATAGATTTTCAAGTAAAATGTTCAAAGGGAACATATGTTAGAACATTATGTGTGGATATAGGAATCAAATTAGGATACCCTGCACATATGTCAAAATTGGTTAGGGAAAAAAGTGGCTCCTTTACGATTGAACAATCCTTTACATTGGAACAAGTAGAAAACTATGCTGATTTAGACCAATTAGATAAAATTATTGTATCTATGGCAAGTTCCCTTCCGCAATACCCTTCAATTATTTTATCTGAAAATGAGATTATTCATAAGGTTTTTAATGGACAACAAATTAAGGTAAGCTCTTTAATTGCATATGATGGTTTAGTAAAAGTATTAAATCAAAAAAATGATTTAGTTGCTATCTATCAAAAAAAATCACAGGTTTTAGAAGCAAAACCTGTTAAAGTTTTTAAAGAAGAAGAGAATTAGGTGACGTTTATGAAGGTCTTACAGCTTTCTTATCCACTTACACTAGACAGGTATCAACCTAGTGTAATTGCTATTGGTTATTTTGATGGCGTACATAAAGGCCATCAACAGGTGATTAAAAAGGCCTGTCAAATCGCAAAACAATATGATCTTCTTTGTGGTGTAATGACCTTTTTCCCTCACCCAAAAGAGGTCATTAGCAACGATAAAAAAATAGATCAGATTACCCCACTAGAAATGAAACTTCAACAATTTGAAAAAATGAATGTTGATCTAAGTTATGTTGTCCATTTTTCCAAAAGGTTCTCAAGAATCACACCTGAGGAATTTGTAAATGAATTTTTAGTTAAACTCAATGTAAAAGGGGTAGTTGTTGGGTTTGATTTTAAATTCGGTCATATGGGAATGGGTAATACTGAAACTTTACGAAACTTAAACCAAGGTCGATTTTCTGTTGATGTAGTACATGCTTTCCAAGATGACATTGGGAAAATTAGCAGTTCAAGAATTAGAGATTATTTGTTATCTGGACAAGTGGAACTGGCAAATCAACTACTTGGTAGAAATTATTCCTTTTCTGGTCGGGTCGTACATGGAGATAAAAGGGGAAGGATGATTGGTTTTCCCACAGCAAATTTGCAATTACTTGAAGAGTATTTGACCATTAGAAAAGGAGTATATGTAGTCAAAACTCAGTATCATGGTCGTTCTTACGCAGGGGTCATGAATATTGGTTATAAACCAACATTTTCTGATGATCAGAACCTTCCTACCTATGAAGTTTATCTTATCGATTTTGATGGGGATCTTTATGGTCAAGTATTAGAAATTGAAGTGATTAAATTTTTACGTGAAGAAAAAAAGTTCAATCACTTAAATGAATTAAAAAAACAGATCACTTATGATATTGAACAAGCAAAAAAGGCAATGATAAATATTATGATTTAATCTTTCCTTTCCTTTACTTTATATCGTTAATTATGTTATACTCTGTAATGGTTGTTTCAACTTGAAGCAATTAGTAGTGACCTTTTCTCGGATTAACGATTCACCAACGTTTCTCTGGGAATAGGTTGTAAAAACAAAGGAGGTGAATTAGGATGGCACTTAATCAAGAGCGTAAACAACAATTGATCGATGAGTACAAAGTACACGAAACAGACACTGGATCTCCAGAAGTTCAAATCGCTATCCTTACTGAAAAAATCAATTATTTAAATGAACATCTTCGTACTCATAAAAAAGACCATCACTCACGTCGTGGGTTATTGAAGATGGTTGGTCAAAGGCGTAATCTTTTAAATTATTTAAGAGAAAAAGATATTCAACGTTATCGTGAATTGATTGTTAAGTTAGGATTACGTAGATAGTTTTTTTAAAAAAGCGGGTTAATCCCGCTTTTTTTTGAATGAAAAGAAAGCACAAACAAAATCTAAATACATAATGCAAGAGAAGGAAATAATATGAAATACGTCGAAGTTCATGTTGAAATTTGAAAGGAGGCAATCTAGTAATGGATAAAAAAGTGTACCAAATGGATTTGGCTGGACGACCTCTTATTATTGAAACAGGTCAATTAGCCAAACAAGCAAACGGAGCTGTTCTAATAAGATATGGTGATACCGCTGTCTTAGTCGCGGTTACAGCCTCAAAAGATGCTAAAGACCTAGACTTCTTCCCGTTAACCGTAAACTATGAGGAACGCCTTTATGCAGTAGGAAAGATTCCAGGAGGGTTTATTAAACGGGAAGGAAGACCAAGTGAGAAAGCGATTTTAGCATCTCGATTAATCGATAGACCAATAAGACCACTCTTCCCAGACGGATTTCGGAATGATGTTCAAATTTCTGCAACAGTCATGTCTGCCGATCCAAATTGTTCCTCAGAAATCGCGGCTATGATTGGGACATCAGTAGCCTTATCTATTTCAGATATACCTTTTATGGGACCAATTGCTGGCGTGATTGTTGGACGTGTTGATGGTCAATTTATTATTAACCCAACGGTTGAAGCGATAGCAAAAAGTGATATCCATCTAGTAGTCGCTGGTACAAAAGATGCTATCAATATGGTTGAAGCAGGAGCAAAAGAAGTACCAGAGGAAGTCATGTTAGAAGCGATCATGTTTGGTCATGAAAAAATTAAAGAAATCATTCAATTCCAATCAAATATCGTTAATGAAATTGGAAAAGAAAAGATGCAAGTGGTACTTCATCAAATTGATAAACATTTGGAGCAAGTGGTTAAAGAATATGCAAAAGACCAATTAGTACAAGCTATACAAGTCGAAGAAAAACAAGCTAGACAAGATGCAATTGACCAAGTGATGAACCAAACAATTGAATATTTTACCGAAACCTATCCAGAACAATTAGGTATGATCAGTGAAATTCTCCATTATATTGTAAAAGAAGAAGTTAGAAGACTTATTCTTTTTGAAGGGAAAAGGCCTGATGGAAGGAATTTAAGCGAAATTAGACCTATTTCATGTGAAATCGGATTATTACCACGTACTCATGGCTCAGGGTTATTTACTCGTGGACAGACACAGGCTTTAAGTGTATGTACTCTTGGTGCTTTAGGAGATGTGCAAATTCTTGATGGTTTAGACCTTGAAGAATCTAAACGATTTATGCACCACTATAATTTTCCACCTTATAGTGTTGGTGAAGCCAGACCATTGCGAGGACCAGGAAGACGAGAAATTGGTCATGGGGCATTAGGGGAAAGAGCATTAGAACCAATTATTCCTCCTGAGGACGAATTCCCATATACAATCCGCTTAGTATCTGAAGTATTAGAATCAAATGGTTCTACCTCACAAGCAAGTATTTGTGCAAGCACTTTAGCATTAATGCATGCTGGTGTTCCAATTAAAGCCCCTGTAGCTGGTATTGCAATGGGATTAGTAAAAGAAGGAAATCAAGTTGCTATACTTACTGATATTCAAGGAATGGAAGACCATTTAGGAGATATGGATTTTAAAGTGGCAGGAACAAGCACTGGGGTAACTGCTTTACAAATGGATATTAAAATCAGTGGGATTGATCGTGAAATTCTAAAGAAAGCTTTGGAACAAGCAAAGATCGGAAGATTATTTATTTTAGAAAAAATGTTAGCTACTATCGATAAACCAAATGTTGAATTATCAGAATATGCACCTAAAATAACCACTTTAAAAATCAACCCTGACAAAATAAGGGATGTGATCGGTCCTAGTGGCCGTATTATCAATAAGATTATAGAAGAAACTGGGGTAAAAATCGATATTGAACAAGATGGTCGAGTCTATATTGCTTCAGTAGATCCTGTCTTAAATGAGAAAGCTAAGAAGATGATTGAAGACATTGTTCGAGAAGTTGAAGTAGGACAAACCTATTTAGGAACAGTAAAAAGAATAGAGAAGTTTGGAGCTTTTGTAGAATTGTTCCAAGGTAAAGAAGGATTGGTTCATATTTCACAGTTAGATGTAAAACGAGTTGAAAAAGTGGAAGATGTAGTTTCTGTTGGAGATCAAATTATGGTGAAAGTGACTGAAATCGATAATCAAGGTAGAATCAATCTATCTAGGAAAGCGATTTTAAAAGAACAAGAACAAAAAGATTAAAGAAGTTTGGAAGAGTCAGATTTTATTCTGTCTCTTTTTTATTTTACTGATGAAGTAAGGAAAAATTTTATAGTTTTAAATTAGGACATCACTCAATAAAATGTATTGAATAAGGAGAGTGGGGATGTCTAATGAAATGGGTTAAAATGACTGTAATTCTCTTAATAATGTTTACCCTATTTTTCAGTATTGCTAATTATAAACTAATTAACTCTTATATAAGTGTGATAAAGAAGCCAAGTAAGGAGTCAACAGAAAAATTAAGAAAAGTAATTCATAATTACGCGATCAAAAACAATATCAATCCAATTGAACCGAAAATAGATAAAATTTGGAAGTTAATCCCCGGTTATAATGGATTAGTTGTAGATGAAGAAACTACCTTAAAATTGGCTGAGAAACAAGATTTACAAGCAAACGATAAAATTCCTTATGTCTGGTTAGAAATTGAGCCGAAAAATGGGATAGATCAATTAGGGAACCACCCTATTTACCGAGGGAATCCAGAGAAGCCAATGGTATCGTTAATGATAAATGTGGCTTGGGGCACAGAATATTTAGAGTCGATGCTAGATATTTTAAATAAGGAACAAGTAAAAGCTACCTTTTTTTTAGATGGTAGTTGGTTAAAGAAAAATCCAAATGTTGCAAAGAAGATAGCTGCTAATGGGCATGAAATTGGTAATCATGCTTACTCTCATCCGCAGATGAGTAGAATCAGCAATGAAAGAATCCGTGAAGAAATTTTAAAGACAGAGAAACTGATTCAACAAACATTAAATCAATCTTCTAAATACTTTGCCCCACCTTCTGGGGATTACGACCTGAGAGTAGTTAAAATAGCTCATGAATTAAAACTTCATACTGTTTTATGGACAGTTGACACGGTAGATTGGAAGAAACCCTCGCCTGAAACGATTATCAATCGGATCGTTCCAAAGGTACAAAATGGGTACTTAATCCTGATGCATCCTACAAAATCGACTGCAGAAGCTTTACCAACTTTGATAAGGGAAATAAAGAAAAAAGGGTTAATAATCAGTCCAGTTAAAGAAACTCTATCTTCAAAAAGAGTTCTTTCTGTTGAGTCATCTCCTAAATTTTGATATAGTTATATTCACAGTCTGAAGATTTTTCCTGTATAGGAGGATTTACGTGATAAAAAGATATACATTAACAAATGGTTTAAGAGTAGTCATTGAGAAGATCCCTACAGTGCGGTCAGTGGCTATTGGGATCTGGGTAAAGACTGGATCAAAAAATGAAAATCCAATGAACAATGGGATTTCTCATTTTATTGAACATATGTTGTTTAAAGGGACAGAAAATCGTACTTCTCAGCAGATTGCAGAGGTGTTTGATTCAATTGGCGGGAATGTAAATGCCTTTACTTCTAAAGAATATACTTGTTACTATGCAAAAGTCTTAGATGAACATCTAGAAGTTGGCTTAGATGTATTATCTGATATGTTTTTTCATTCTACTTTTGATCAAGAAGAATTAAATAGGGAAAGAAATGTAGTAGTAGAAGAGATAAAGATGTATGAAGACACACCAGATGATCAAATTCATGATCTCATTTCTAATGCAGCTTTCGGAAACCATCCACTTGGTTATTCAATTTTGGGAACTGAAGAGGTCTTACATACCATTACTAAAGAAATGATCCAAAAGTATATGAATGAAAGATACACTACAGAAAATACGGTTATTACCCTTGCTGGAAACACTCCTCCACACATTGTGGAACTGATTGAAGAAGCTTTTGGTACATTTAAACTCCATGGAAAAGAGGAACAAATTTCTGTTGCAACAGTTAAAGCTAGTAAAATCATTAAAGTGAAACAAACTGAACAATCTCATATCACCTTTGGTTTACCAGGATTAGCAGTAAATGACCCAGATATCTACTCTCTAATCTTATTAAATAATATTATTGGTGGAAGTATGAGCTCCAGACTATTTCAAGAGGTTAGAGAAAAACGTGGTTTAGCTTACTCTGTCTTTTCTTATCATTCCTCTTATCAGGATGGTGGATTATTTACGATCTATGCTGGCACAGCTCCAAACCAAGTAAATGAAGTGATCAATATTATTCAGGATATCCTTTTCTCTATTCAACAAAAAGGAATTGACGAGAAAGAAATCATAAAAGGAAAAGAACAACTAAAAGGTAGCCTGATGTTAAGTCTGGAAAGTACGAACAGTAGAATGAATCGTTTAGGGAAAAATGAGCTTTTATTGGGGAAACATCCTTCTTTAGATGAAATCATCGATCGAATAAATCAGGTAAATCAGCAATCTATTGAAAAAGTAATAAAACAAGTCTTTAATCACCCTATTTCATTTGCTATGATTAGTCCATACGAAGAGGTTCCTACGACACTTAGGAGGGATTTTCTTGTACCAAATTAAAATAAAAAGGTTACCTGGAAATGAAGATTTACCGACTCCGAAGAAAATGTCGGAATATGCTAGCGGTTATGATCTCTTCGCTTCAGTTAAAGAGAATCTTTTTTTGCAACCAGGAAAAAGCATCTTAATACCTACTGGATTTGCGTTAGAGATGCCAGCAGGAATTGAAGCACAGGTCAGGCCTCGAAGTGGTTTAGCATTAAAACATGGTATAACTGTTTTAAATACTCCTGGGACGATTGATGCTGATTACCGTGGAGAGATTAAGATTATTCTTATTCATTTAGGCACGGAGGAATTTGAAATTAAACGTGGAGATCGAATTGCTCAACTTGTTTTTATGAAGTTACCTACCGTTGAGTTAATAGAAGTAGAAGAAATTAACGAAACACCAAGAGGTATAGGCGGATTCGGTCATACTGGCCAATAAGGTCAAAGTTAAATTGGTAAAGGAGCGAAGAAAAATGAAAAAAGATACGACAGAGGATCTACTTAATGAAATAGAGAATCTTCGCAACCAATTACATCGTAAAGTTGGAAATCATTCAATTGAAGATCATGAGATTCTGATGGATCATGACCTTTTACAAATGAGCAAACGTTTGGATGAGTTAATCCTTACTTATATGTCTTTGTCAAACAAAAAATAGCATGTAGAAAATAAGTGGAAGATTTATAAAGGGACTTCATGATGGAAGTCCTTTTTTTGTACTTTTTTTTACTTATATTGCATAGTAAGAGAACAGAAATGGAAAAAAGGAGAGGATCGTGATGCGTTTTAGTGAATTAAATGGCAAAGAAATTATTGATTTAAGCAGTGGAGAGCGGATTGGAACAGTTGGACATACAGACTTAATTATTGACCCTAATTCAGGAGAAATAGAAGCAATGGTCTTGCCAAAAACATCTTTTTTAAACATAGGCAAACAAAAAGAAGAAGTTTATATTCCTTGGAATGCAATTCGAAAAATAGGGCCGGAAATGATTATCGTAGAAAAAAAAGCCAGGGTAAAATCGTATGAATAATGCTTAAAGGTTACTAAATAAAATGATAGAATGTCACCACTTTCTGGGCTATCGAATATGATGTTTTAGAAATAAGCAACTTTGCAATTTCGCTTTTTTCGAGTAAAATGTTTGGAAAGGGGTAACTTGAAATTGCTCACGGAAATTCATATGGCTTTTGTCGGTGGTGATGCTCGTCAGTTAGAAGTGATTAAAAAATGTATTGAAATGGATGCAACAATCACATTAATTGGCTTCGATAACTTAGAAAGTAAATTTGTAGGAGTTCACCAAAAAGACTTAGAACCAGATATTTTTCTTAATGTAGATGCAGTGATTCTTCCGATTGTTGGTACAGATGAAGAAGGAAATGTTGAAAGTATTTTTAGTCAAAAAAAATTGGTTCTTACAGAGGAACATTTATCAAAACTTCCCAAAAAAGCTAAAATTTATACAGGTATGGCCAAACCTTACTTAAAAAAAATATGCAACGACCTACAAATAGAATTAGTGGAATTATTGGATCGTGATGACGTAGCTATCTATAACTCAATTCCAACAGTAGAAGGCACTTTAATGATGGCCATACAAAATACTGATTTTACGATACATGGTTCTAATTCAATCGTTTTGGGCTTCGGTAGAACGGGTATTACTTTAGCAAGAATTTTACAGGCTTTAGGAGCCCACGTAAAAGTAGGTGCTAGAAGACCAGAACATATTGCTAGAATATACGAAATGGGAATGGTACCTTTCTACGTAAGCCAGTTAGAACAAGTGGTTTATGATGTTGATTTACTATTTAACACCATCCCTGAAACGGTTGTGACTGCAAAAGTAATTGCGGCCATGCCACATCATTCTTTAATTATCGATTTAGCTTCAAAACCAGGTGGTACAGATTTTCGATATGCAGAAAAAAGAGGAATTAAAGCATTATTAGCCCCAGGGTTACCCGGAATCGTTGCACCTAAAACAGCTGGTCAGATTATAGCAAATGTTCTCACCAGATTAGTTTTAGAACAATTCGGCAACCAAGGGGGAAAGTAAAATGAATTTACGTGGGAAAACGATCGGTTTTGGCTTAACAGGATCTCATTGCACATTTGCAGAGGTAATGCCGGAAATAAAAAAACTGGTAGACGAAGGCGCAAATGTGATTCCAATCTTAAGCTATGCTGTTCAGACTACAGATACAAGATTTGGAGCAACATTAGATTGGCAGAAACAGTTAAAGGATATTACAGGTAACCAAATCATTATGACAATTGTTGAGGCAGAACCCGTTGGTCCAAAAGGAATATTAGATTTAATGGTCATTGCGCCAGCCACCGGAAATACGGTTAGTAAGTTAGCGAACGCCATTACTGACTCACCAGTTCTCATGGCTGCAAAAGGGCAGCTAAGAAATCTAAAACCAGTCGTTGTTGCTGTATCTACAAATGATGGCTTAGGTTTAAATGGCGTAAATATTGGACGATTATTAGCAACTAAAAATATTTTTTTAGTTCCTTTTGGGCAGGATTCTCCTACAAAAAAACCGAACTCTTTAGTAGCAAGAATGGATCTCATCAAAGATACTTGTGAAGAGGCATTAGATCATAAACAAATCCAACCTGTTTTAGTTGAAAAATTTAAATATTGATTATATTTAACTTTTAGGAGGAGAAAAAGATGAGGAAAAAAAGTAAATACAATGTGGCTGTTGTTGGGGCAACGGGAGCTGTTGGACAACAAATGATCCATTTATTGGAGAAAAGAAACTTTCCAATTGATCGTTTAAAATTACTTGCATCCAGTCGTTCCAAAGGCAAAGTTGTTCCATTTAAAGGACATGATGTCGTAATTGAAGAGGCAACTCCTGAAAGTTTTGATGATATCGACTTTGCTTTATTTAGTGCCGGTGGAAAAACAAGCAAATACTTAGCCCCGTATGCCGCGCAAAGCGGGGCTATTGTAATTGACAACAGCAATGCTTTTCGAATGGATCCCAATGTACCTTTGGTGGTTCCAGAAGTTAATCCTGAGGAAATTTTTAAACATCAAGGAATCATCGCTAATCCAAATTGTTCAACGATTCAGATGGTGACGGCATTAAAGCCGCTGTACGATAATTTTGGGATCGAACGTATTATTGTTTCCACTTACCAGGCAGTTTCAGGTGCTGGTAATCAAGCGATTCAAGAGTTAAAACAGCAATCAAAACAAGTGTTAAATGGTGAAGAAGTAAGTAAAGCTATTTTACCAGTCGGTTCTTTGCCAATAAAAAAACAAATTGCTTTTAATGCGATTCCACAAATTGATGTTTTTGAAGAGAATGGCTTTACTCTTGAAGAGATGAAAATGGTAAGAGAAACGAAGAAGATTTTTGGTGATTCATCTATAAAAGTAACTGCAACTTGTGTACGCATACCTGTCGTGTATGGGCATTCTGAGTCAGTCTATGTTGAATTAAAACAATCTTATGATCTTAAACAGGTCATAGAATTATTAAAATCAGCTTCAGGTGTTGTTGTCATAGACGATCCATTACAACAAGAATATCCTTTAGCAATTGATGCAGCTGGAAAACTCGATGTTTTTGTTGGTAGAATAAGAAGAGACCTTGACCATCCAAACGCTTTAAATATGTGGGTTGTGTCCGATAATCTATTAAAAGGTGCTGCATGGAATGCAGTACAAATTGCTGAAGAAATCATAAAAAATGCAAAATAAAAGAGGGTAAAGGAATAATGGGGATTATTGTTCAAAAGTTTGGGGGTTCATCGCTTACATCGAAAGAATTTAGGCTAAGGGCAATTTATCATATTCAAAAAGAACTTTCATTAGGACATCAGGTCGTTGTTGTGGTATCGGCTATGGGGAGAAGGGGAGATCCTTATGCGACTGATACACTAATTGATCATATTAAAGAGAATGGTAATTCTTTGCCAAATAGAGAAATGGATCTGTTATTAAATTGTGGTGAAGTGATATCTGCTACTACTTTAAGTAGTATGATGTTCCAATTAGGGGTTTCGAACACTGTTTTAACTGGAGGGCAAGCAGGCATTATTACAAATGATCATTTTTCTAACGCACAAATTAAAACAATTCGACCAAGTCGGATTTTTTATGAATTAAAGCGAAATCAGGTTGTAATCGTCACTGGGTTTCAAGGTATGACAGAATCTGGCGATATTACAACCTTGGGTCGTGGGGGGTCAGACACGACAGCCACAGCATTAGGAGTAGCTTTAAATGCTGATATGGTGGATATTTTTACCGATGTGAATGGAATTATGTCTGCAGATCCAAGAATTGTACATGATGCTGAACCACTAACTGCTGTAACTTATGATGAAATATGTAATATGGCCTATCAAGGAGCCAAGGTAATCCATCCAAGAGCAGTAGAAATTGCAATGGAAAAACAAATTCCTATCCGTGTTCGATCCACATTTACCTGTGATGAAGGAACATTGGTTACTTCCTATGAAAAGATAGTTAAAAATAAGGAACAATTTAATATCAAGGATCGTATTATCACAGGAATTGCTCATGTTCCAAATATTACACAAATAAAAGTTTTTGCTAAAGAGGGGCAATATGACTTACAACTAAAAGTTTTTAAAGCAATGGCTGATCATCAGATTAGTGTAGATTTCATCAATGTGAATCCTGTTGGTGTAGCTTTTACTGTTCATGATCAAGTGGCAGATATGGCAAACAAGATTTTAGAATCAATGGGATATATGCCACAACTTACAAGAAATTGCGCAAAAATATCAATAATCGGTGCTGGAATGGCAGGTGTTCCAGGTGTCATGGCATATATTGTTGAAGCATTAACGGAAAAGGATATTCAAATTTTGCAATCTGCTGACTCTCATACCACAATTTGGGTATTAGTTCATCAAGAGGACACAGAAAAAGCCGTGTTGGCTTTGCATCATAAATTTTTTGAAATAGGAACAGAAAAGGAGTGAGAACAAGGTGGATTTTGGCAGATTAATCACAGCTATGGTTACTCCATTTAATCAAAAATTAGAAATAGACTTAGAAAAAACAAAGAATTTGGTGAATCATTTAATCAATACAGGTACAGAGACAATTGTAGTAGCTGGCACAACAGGTGAATCACCAACTTTAACAAAGAATGAAAAATTGTTACTCTTTGAAAAGGTTATTGAATTTGCAGATGGTAGAGCAAAAGTAATTGCGGGTACAGGAACGAATGATACGAAATCGTCTATCGAATTGACAAAACAGGCAGAAGAAATCGGTGTAGACGGTGTAATGTTAGTTGCCCCATATTATAATAAACCTTCCCAAGAAGGTCTTTATCAACACTTTAAGTCTATTGCTGAAGAAACTGCATTGCCAATTATGATCTATAATATTCCTGGAAGGACAGGAATCAACATTCAGGCGAAAACAATGGTTCAATTGGCAAGTATCAGCAATATTGTTGCTGTTAAAGAGGCAAGTGGTGATTTAACACAAATGGCTGAAATCATTGCAAATGTACCTTCTGATTTCTATTTGTATAGTGGAGATGATAAATTAACATTGCCCGTATTAGCAATTGGTGGTCATGGAATTGTAAGTGTTGCAAGCCACGTAGTTGGTAACGAAATGAAAGAAATGATTGATCATTATTTTAAAGGAAATGTTAAAGAGGCAGCATTAGAGCATTTAAGATTATTACCACTTTTTGAAGCGATTTTTATTACTTCAAACCCTGCACCAATTAAGGCATTACTTGAAGAAATAGGAATAAAAGCTGGTTCTGTTAGATTACCTTTAGTCTCTGTAACTAGAGAGCAAATACAATTTGTTACAAATATTTATAATAGAACGAAAACCATTAGCTAAAACGAATAAATTATTTTTGATTTTTAGGGATCTATGTATCCCTATTTTTTATGTTCTAAAACTTCATCAGAAAAAATTGCTGGTCATACTATAGTAAATAGAAGACACTTTTTAAAAAAAAACATTACTTGTTTTTTATGTTTTCATTCATGTATAATAATTTCAAGTGACTTGTGCGGTTTTTTGTGTAACTACAACTGAATATAGGAGGTATGAAGTTGCCAAAGAACAATAAAGAAAGATTGCTTATTTTCGCTCTGGGCGGATTAGGCGAAATTGGCAAAAACATGTATGTCATACAATACGCTGATGATATCGTGGTTGTGGATGCTGGATTGAAGTTTCCAGAAGAGGAGATGCTCGGAATTGATTTGGTCATCCCCGATGTTTCTTACCTTGTTGAAAATAAAGAAAAGGTAAGAGCCATCATTCTAACCCATGGCCACGAAGATCATATTGGCGGGTTATCGTATGTATTAAAAGAGATCAACGTACCGGTATATGGAACTAAATTAACGCTCGGTCTTGTAGAAAGTAAATTAAAAGAGGCAAATATTCTCAGTGAATCTAAGCTTATTTTAGTGAACAATGAGTCGGAAATTCAATTGGGGGCATTAAAAGTTTCATTCTTTAAAGTGAACCATAGCATACCAGATGCAGTTGGAGTAGTGATTGATACTCCTGAAGGTGTTGTGGTACATACTGGGGACTTTAAATTTGATTTGACACCTGTAAATAATCAAATGGCGGATATTCACAAAATGGCTGAAATTGGCAAAAGAGGTGTATTGGCTCTATTATCAGATAGTACTAATGCTGAACGTGAAGGACATACAGGATCTGAACGTTCAGTGGGAGAGTCCATTAGTGAAGTCTTTAGAAAAGCAAAACAAAGAATCATTGTGGCCACTTTTGCTTCTAATATTCATCGAATTCAACAAGTTGTTGATGCTTCAGTCGCCTACGATAGAAAGATTACCATTGTAGGTCGGAGCATGGTGAATGTTGTGAATATCGGTATTGAGTTGGGTTATCTTCACGTCCCTGAAGGTATGATTGTGGATGTAGATGAAATTAATAAATTACCTGCTGATCGTGTTGTTATCTTATCAACGGGTAGTCAAGGTGAGCCAATGTCCGCTTTGACACGTATGGCACGTTCAACTCATCGAAAACTTGATATCATGCCTGGTGATACTGTCATCATCTCTGCAACCCCTATACCGGGAAATGAAAAATATGTCGCTCGAACTGTTGACCAATTGTTTAGAATCGGTGCCAATGTGATATATGGTGGTTCGATCTCAGGAGTACATGTTTCTGGTCATGGAAGCCAGGAAGAATTAAAATTAATGTTAAATTTTATGCGCCCAAAATTTTTTATTCCTATTCATGGTGAATATCGAATGTTACGCCTTCATTCTGATTTAGCTGAATCCATCGGAATACCAAGAGAAAATATTTTTCTGTTAGATAATGGGGATACCATAGAGATTTCTAACGGTAAGGCCCGTTATGGTTCAAAGATTCCAGTTGGGAATGTCTTAATTGATGGATTAGGTGTTGGGGATGTCGGCAATATTGTTTTAAGAGATCGTAAACTATTGTCTCAAGATGGTATATTAGTTGTTGTAGTTACACTTAGCAAACAAAATGCTACGATTTTATCGGGTCCAGACATTATTTCTAGAGGATTTGTATACGTTCGTGAATCTGAGGAACTTTTAGAAGAAGCAAATCGCCTTGTCACTGTCACTTTACAAAAATTAATGATAGAGAACGTGAATGAATGGTCTTCATTAAAAAATAGTGTAAGAGATGTATTAGGAAGGTTCTTATATGAACAAACAAGAAGAAGGCCAATGATTTTACCAATTATCATGGAAGTTTAATAAAAAAGAGCAGCCAAATTAAATGGTTGCTCTTTTCCTTTGTATGATTTTTTGTAACTGCAGTTATACTACAAACATAAGGAGGAATGGAAATGAATATGGAATTAAATCTTAATAAAACGTCAATGGAAGAATCTGAAGAAGAACAACCAAACCTGCAAGAACAGCAAAAACAAAAAACGTTAATGGATACCCTTCAGAATCTTGGCCAGACAAATGTTCCAAGTATAGAAACCAATATTTTTTCCCTAAACATCATCGGACAAATAGAAGGTCACATTGTGCTTCCACCACAAAATAAAACAACTAAGTATGAACATATTATCCCCCAATTAATTGCAGCAGAACAAAATCCAAAAATTGAAGGCATTTTAATCACATTAAATACAGTTGGTGGTGATGTAGAAGCAGGGCTAGCGATTGCCGAAATGATTTCCTCATTATCAAAACCAACCGTAACGCTTGTTCTTGGGGGAGGCCATTCTATCGGAGTACCTATTGCAGTTAGTTCCGATTACTCGTTTATTGCAGAAACAGCCACAATGACGATCCATCCTGTACGTCTAACAGGCTTGGTGATTGGTGTTCCACAGACGTTTGAATACTTAGATAAAATGCAGGATCGAGTGGTTAGGTTCATAACACAACATTCCAAAATATCTGAAGAAAAATTTAAGGAACTCATGTTTAAAACTGGTGAGCTAACTCGTGATATTGGTACTAATGTTGTAGGAACGGATGCTGTAAAATACGGGTTGATCGATGCAGTTGGTGGACTTGGCGATGCGATTAAGGAACTAAATAGAAGGATTGCTGAGTGGAAAGAAACGAAAGCAAGACAGGGCGTGGTACAATGATTTTTTATAGCACGATTCCAATTGAAACCGTTTTTGATGGATTTGACCAAATGAAACTTAACTACAAAGAGGTACAAATGGGACATATGACAATGATTGTAGAACCAACATCGGATTATCAGGCAAAAATTGTTAGATTGATTAGTCCTGTGGCACAAGATTATTTGAATCCCAAATATCAACCTGGTCAAACTCTTTATTTTAATTTTTCTGACTCTCATTAATTGCCTGTTGTTTCCTTGTTTTCCATGTTATAATGCTTATAAAAAGCAGCCTAGGTAGGCTGCTTTTTATAAGGAAGCTGATTGGAAAACGGGTGAGAAAAAATAATGGTTACAAAAAGGAAAAAAAATAGAAAACAAAGAATGAAACAACATCTTAAATTCGAAGCCTACGGTATATTACTTTTTGTGTTATTTATTATAGAATTATCCAAAATGGGCTATATTGGCGATTACCTAAATCTTTTTTTTCGATTTTTAGTGGGACAATGGGATTTTACTCTTAGTTTAATTGGCCTATACCTTTCGTTATACTTAATGACCAAAAGAAAATTTTCTTTTCATTGGTCTATGAGAAAAATTGGCCTACTCTTGATTTATATTTCACTTATTATCTTAAACCATGTAGTTTTTGTCGAAAATATTCAACTAAATGGGATGTATAAAGATATTGGAGTCTTAAAAGCAACATGGCAGCAATTTGTTCTGGAAATGAAAGATCATGGGAATGTTGATTTGGGTGGTGGAATGGTCGGAGCTTTATTTTATCAGCTATTTAATTACCTTTTTGACCATTCAGGAACAAAAGTAATATTAGTGGCACTTATTTTGGTAGGAATACTTCTTTTCTTTCATTTTTCTTATGTAGAGCTATTTAAAAAAATAAAGCTCTTTTTCCAAAACCAAATAACTGTATTAGAGGAAAAAGTCAAGGATTTTCTTTTATTACTTAATCAAAAACAACCCAAAGCAAAAAGAAGAAAATTACCACAAAAAAATAATGAAGAGCATATAGAAAATGAACCAAATTCTAATCACTTTGACCATTACGAAGAACCCATTATTCATGATTTTATGGATCGAAACGTGTCAACAAACCAGTCAACAATTAATCATAATACACATCCTTTAAATATGGATTTAGAACTAGAAAATCAAGAGGGTGACGATAATCAAGAAATTGAATTAAGTGGGATTTCTTTACAAAATGAAGAGAAAAATTATTTTATGCCTCCCTTTCATATCTTAAATTCTCCTGAATTTCAAGAACAAGGAGAAGAATTTAAAGATATTAGTAATAATGCAAAAAAATTAGAATCTACTTTAGAAAGTTTTGGTGTAAAAGCACGAGTAACACAAATACATAGAGGTCCTGCCGTTACACGCTTTGAAATTCAACCTGATGTAGGTGTAAAAGTTAGTAGGATCGTCAATTTAGCTGATGATATTGCTTTATCTCTTGCGGCAAAAGATATTCGAATCGAAGCACCTATTCCAGGAAAAGCAGCAATAGGAATTGAGGTTCCTAACTCAGAAATTGCAGTGGTTACTCTGAAAGAGGTACTAGAAAGTCAAGCATTTTATGAATCTAAGTCAAAACTAAGTCTCGGACTAGGTAGAGATATATCTGGTGAACCTATTATTGGGAATTTATCAAAAATGCCCCATTTATTAGTAGCTGGTGCTACTGGATCAGGTAAAAGTGTATGTATTAATTCAATGATTGTAAGTATTCTATATAAAGCAAAACCAAGTGAAGTAAAGTTTTTAATGATTGATCCCAAGATGGTTGAACTTAATGTTTATAATGGGATCCCCCATCTTTTATCACCAGTTGTAACTGATCCAAAAAAAGCATCAAAGGCTTTAAAAATGATTGTGAATGAAATGGAAAAAAGATATGAAAGCTTTGCTGAAAAAGGTGCACGTGATATCGAAAGATATAATGCACTTCTTATCGATGAAAGTCCTGAAAAGGCGCAAATTTTGCCATATATCGTTGTTATCATTGATGAACTAGCAGACCTAATGATGGTTGCGCCAAATGATGTAGAAGATGCAATTATTCGTTTGGCTCAAAAAGCTAGGGCTGCAGGAATTCATTTAATTGTTGCAACACAACGTCCTTCAGTTGATGTTATTACTGGCTTGATTAAAGCAAACATACCTTCACGAATTGCCTTTGGGGTTTCTTCCCAAACTGATTCAAGAACGATCATAGATATGGGGGGAGCTGAAAAATTACTTGGTAGAGGGGATATGCTTTACTTTCCTGTGGGCTACTCGAAACCTGTTCGTGTTCAAGGAGCATTTATAACTGATCTTGAAGTGGAGGCTGTTGTTCAATATGTGAAAGAACAACAACAAGCAAATTATCAAGAAGGAATTGTTACGGAACTAAATAAGCCAAATGAAGCTGAAGAAGTCGATGAGGTTCTTGATGACCTATTTTATGAAGCTGTAGAATTAGTGGTTGAAACAAAACAAGCATCTGTATCCATGTTGCAGCGAAGGTTGCGAGTTGGGTATACTAGAGCTGCAAGATTGATTGATGAAATGGAAAAGAGAGGTATTATAGGCCCTTATGAGGGAAGTAAACCACGTACTGTTCTTATTAGCATCGATCAGTATCAACAAATGAAGATCCCAATTTAAATGCTTTCATAGAAATTTTTGTTGATTTTTTGTTTAAAAAAAGTGAAAATAAATGTGAGATGTTAATGTAGTATAACGTCAGACGTCTAATATGAAAGGAATGCTTTTTAATGTCCTTAAGATCTGATCCACGGCCTCTTTATCTATTGGTTATCGATAAAATTAAGCAAGATATTGAACAAAGAATCTTAAAGCCTGGGCAGAAACTTCCATCAGAGTTTGAGTTATCTAAAGATTTGGGAATAAGTCGTGCTACCTTGCGTGAAGCTCTTCGAATTCTTGAAGATGAGAATATCATTACACGTAAACACGGAGTTGGAACATTTATCAATGCTAAACCTGTATATACAAGTGGTATTGAAGAATTATTTAGTATCACTCAAATGATTGAAAAGAATGGACAGAAAGCAGGTACTATTTATGTAAACAAAGCTTTTGCGTCTGCAACACAAGAAGATATAAAAACTTTCCATCTCGATGATTCAGATCTTGTTCTAAGAGTTGAAAGGATCAGAACTGCAGACGAAGAGCCTGTTGTTTATTGTATTGATAAAATTCCCGATAGTATATTAACGAAAGATTTTGATTTTCACCAATATGGTTCTGTATTTAAAAGCCTTGAACAACATGCTAATATTTTTATTTCCCATGCCATTACAGAAATTATTCCAATAGGTTATCATGAAAAAATTTCGCCATTATTACATTCACCACCTGAATCATCATTATTGATTTTAAAACAGCTCCATTTTGATATGAGCGATCGTCCAGTATTATTCTCAATCAATTATTTTAGGGCAGACAAGTTTAGATTTCAGGTGTTGAGAAAAAGATAAAAAGTAAGACAATTAAAGAAAACATAAATGATGTTTTCTTTTGTAAGGAGGTGTTAATAATTTAGATAGGAATTCAATGAGTTCAATTTATTTTTAACATTATTTAAAATTAAATTGGGGGTTAAATTTATGAAAAAATTTTTCACATTAATGCTTATTTTTACTCTTGCTATGACTACCTTTTTAGTAGGTTGTGGTGCTGATAAAGAAGAAACAAAAAAACCAGACCAACAAGCAACAGAAAAACAGTTAAAAGTTGCAATGGTTACTGACGTTGGTGGTGTGAATGACCAATCCTTTAACCAGTCTGCATGGGAAGGACTACAAAGAGCAGAACAAGAACTTGGAATTAAAGCTTCTTACAAAGAATCAAAACAAGATGCTGATTATGCACCAAATATGGAACAATTATTAGACGAAGAAAATGATTTAATTTGGGGAATTGGTTTCAAAATGGGAGATACTATTCTTGCTGAAGCTCAAAAAAACCCAGATCAAAAATATGCAATTATTGACTACGCTTATGATCAAACTCCAGAGAACTTAGTTGGGGTAGTATTTAAAGCAGAACAAGCTTCTTTCTTAGTTGGTTATATTGCTGGTAAGATGACCAAGACTGGAAAAGTTGGTTTTGTTGGTGGTATTGAAGGCGTTGTAATCGATGGTTTTGATTATGGTTTCCAAGCAGGTGTGAAGTATGCAAACCCTAATGTTACTGTTTTAAGACAATATGCTGAATCCTTTACAGACTCTGCAAAGGGTAAAGCAATCGCAAACTCCATGTACCAAGACGGAGCAGATATCGTTTTCCATGCTGCAGGTGGTGTAGGTGATGGAGTTATTGAAGCTGCTAAAGAACAAGGAAAATTCGCAATTGGTGTTGATAGAGACCAAAATAACTTAGCGCCAGATAATGTGATTACTTCTGCGATGAAACGTGTAGATAACGGTATTTACAACATTGTAAAACAGCTCAAAGAAGGGAATTTCCCTGGTGGGCAAACCGTCGTTTTAGGATTAGCTGAAGGAGCAGTCGATATTGCACCATCCTCTGACAAACACGTTCCTAAAGAAATTTTAGATGAAGTAAATGGTTTGAAAGAAAAAATTATCAATGGGGAAATTGAAGTACCTTACAATAAAGAAACCTTTGATAAATTTGAAGTAAAATAATAATTGTAAAGAAAAACTTAACAGCTCGGACAATTGTCTGAGCTGTTTCGATATGTAGATTGGATTGGAGGGTTCTTCTTTGAATCACATAGATTTCCAGGATAAAGTTGTTGAGATGAAAAGCATCACTAAGATTTTTGGAAATTTTAAAGCAAATGACGATATAAATCTAACTGTTCATAAAGGAGAAGTCCATGCATTATTAGGAGAGAACGGTGCTGGTAAATCAACGTTAATGAACATTTTATATGGACTTTATCAACCTACGTCTGGTGAAATATATATTAAAGGAAAAAAGATTGATATTACAAATCCAAACGTAGCGATTAAACATGGTATTGGAATGGTTCATCAACATTTTATGCTGGTAGAACCCTTTACAGTTGCAGAAAATATTATCTTGGGAATGGAAATAACCAAGGTACTCGGCAAACTAGATATGCAAAAGGCGATTCAGGATGTTCAATATTTGTCTGAAAAATATGGATTACATGTTGATCCTAATGCAAAAATTGAAGATATTACGGTTGGGATGCAACAAAGAGTTGAGATTTTAAAGGCTTTATATCGTGGAGCCGATATCTTAATTTTGGACGAACCTACTGCTGTTTTAACACCGCAGGAAATCAATGAATTGATTCAAATCATTCGTAATTTAACTGGTGAAGGCAAATCTGTCATTATCATAACCCATAAATTGAAAGAAATTAAGATGGCAGCAGATTATTGTACGATTATAAGAAGAGGGAAACATATTGATACTGTTGATGTAAGTGATACAACTGAAGAGGAATTGGCTGCTAAAATGGTAGGCAGAGAAGTAAGTTTCAAGGTGGAAAAAGAAGAAAGAGAACCTGGAAAACCAGTTTTCTCTATTGAAAACATTGTGGTAAAAGACAATAGGGGAATTAATGCCGTCAACGGATTGTCCCTTGAAATATATGCTGGAGAAATACTTGGAATTGCTGGTGTAGATGGAAATGGTCAAAGCGAACTCATTGAAGCCATAACTGGCCTTAGAAAGATTGAATCTGGCAGGATTTCAATTAATGGTAAAGATATTACCAATCGAATACCAAAAGAAATCATTGAAAATAAGATATCTACAATCCCGGAGGATCGACAAAAAAGAGGTCTTGTACTTGACTTCACCGTTGCTGAAAATATGATTCTAGAAAATTATCACAAGGAACCTTTTGCAAAAAAAGGAATATTAAATCATGATAAGATAAAAGAGTTTGCAAAAGAGTTGATCGAAAAATTCGACATCAGGCCAACAGATGAAAATGCCAAAGCAAGATCTCTGTCTGGTGGGAACCAACAGAAAGTGATCATTGCTCGTGAGGTAACAAATGACCCTGACCTGCTAATCGCAGCACAACCTACGCGCGGACTTGACGTAGGTGCTATTGAATATGTGCATAAAGCTTTAGTGGAACAAAGAGATAAAAATAAAGCAGTCCTTTTAGTGTCTTTAGAACTTGATGAAGTAATGAATGTATCAGACCGTATTGCCGTAATCTATGAAGGAAAGATTGTAGGAATTGTTGATGCAAAAGAAGCTGATGAAAACACATTAGGACTAATGATGGCAGGAGGTGGTGTCGATGTTGGAAAAAAATAAAAACAGCAAATTATTAAGTTTATTTTCCGGAACCTTTGGTTTTACGTTGATTTCTATTTTGATCGGCTTAATTATAGGTGCCATCGTACTGTCAATTGCAGGATATAATCCGTTTGAAGCTTATAGTGTCATGTTTAAAGGGATATTTAGTAAACCCAAATATATTGCATACGCTATTATTTACGCTACACCACTCATTATGACAGGTTTATCTGTTGCCTTTGCCTTTCGTACAGGACTATTTAATATTGGTGCTGAAGGACAGTTTATTATTGGGGCATTAACAGCAGCTTTGACAGGTTACTTTTTAAAGTTGCCCCCAGTTATCCATGTCCTTGTGGTATTTGTTTTGGCTGCTACTGCTGCAGGATTGTGGGGAGGTATTTCAGGTTTTTTAAAAGCAAAATTTGGTGTTCATGAAGTTATTTCAACAATCATGTTGAATTGGATCGCATTATATCTAAATAACTATGTTGTGATGTTGGAAGGCTTTAAAAAACCTCAAAGTGAGGCATCTTATGAAGTTTTAAGTACTGCTAGCATAGGACTTTTGGAAAAATGGAAATTATCTGAAGCTGGTAGAGAATGGCTTAGAAACTTTCCATTTTTGGCTGATATGATGAGAGCACCAATTAACTTAGGATTTATTATAGCTATTTTACTAGCAATCTTAGTCTGGTTTATTTTAAATAAAACGACATTGGGATATGAATTACGATCAGTGGGATTTAACAAATTTGCTGCTGAGTATGGTGGAATTGGTGTGAAAAAAAGTATTATTATCTCCATGATGATTGCTGGTGCCTTAGCAGGGATGGCTGGTGCTGTTCAAGTATTAGGTGTTACGAAAAAAGTTGCAGTATTAGCTGCGATGGAAGGTTATGGATTTGATGGAATCGCTGTATCACTAATTGGGAGTAATACAGCTTTAGGTAGTGTTTTAGCTGGTCTATTATTTGGTGGTCTTAAGTATGGGGGACCTAAAATCCAGTCTGCTTTAGGTGCCCCATCAGAGGTCGTAAACATTGTAATGGGTACGATTGTATTCTTTATTGCTATTCCAAAGTTTATTAAAATGATGCTGTCGCTAAGAAGTAAGAAACGAGGTGAACAAGATGTTAGATAGTTTAGCATTTATTATTGGAACTACTTTGATGTATGCAACACCACTTATTTATACAGCTTTAGGTGGAGTCATCTCAGAGAATTCGGGAGTGGTTAACATTGGACTTGAAGGAATGATGACGATTGGCGCCTTTACTGGGGCAACAGTGGGTTATTTTTCAGGTGATCCGTGGATAGGATTTTTGTCTGCTGGAATTGCAGGAGGTGTATTAGCATTATTTCATGCTATTGCTTCTGTCACTTTTGCTGCTGATCAAGTGGTATCTGGTATTGCCATTAACTTTCTTGGCCCAGGACTAGCTTTGTTTTTAAGTCGTTTATTCTTTGACGGGGCAACGATGACAAAGCCAATACCATTAACTAATAAAATTCCAAGACCCTTTGATGGGGTATTTCCACAAAATTCTTTTTTAGATCTAGTGTTTAATCAGTATGCAACCGTCTATCTTGCTTTTTTTCTTGTACTTGTTATTTGGTATACCCTTTACAAAACGAAACTTGGTCTAAGAATACGAGCAGTTGGTGAACATCCAAAAGCAGCTGATACGTTGGGTGTTAACATTTATAGAATTAGATATTTAGCTGTGATTATGTCAGGAGTTTTTGCAGGTTTTGGTGGAGCGGCAATGAGCATTGCTGTTGTCTCTAATTTCAGACCTACCTTAATTTCTGGGCAAGGTTTTATTGCTTTAGCTGCAATGATTTTTGGTAAATGGAAGCCTCAAGGGGCAATGTGGGCATCTCTCTTATTTGGGGCAGCACAAGGTCTAATCGTTTACCTTGGAGGAACAGGTATACAAATTTCTTCGCAAATCTTAGCGATGTTACCATATGTATTAACATTAATTATTCTTATGGGTTTTGTAGGGAGAGCAGTTGCTCCTGCAGCAGATGGGATACCTTATGAAAAAGATCAACGTTAAAAGAAGCAATAAAAAACAGTCCTTTCATGATTGAAAGGACTGTTTTTTATTGTATCAAGATTTCATGTAAAAATTATGATAAATGGGGAAAGATAAACCTAAGCAAAAATGTTAAGGAGGATGAGAAAATGTTTATACGAATTAGAGCCAAATTCCCAGAAATAGAACATATCAATCAACCAGAGGTATTTCCTCCTGCCCCTCCAGAAGCTGAGCCATTTGAGCCGCCAATGCATCCTGAAAGACCGAATATAAAGGAGTAAAATTAATTTATGAAAGAAAGAGGAATCAACATGAACAAACGAATGTTAGCTATCCTGCTTTCAATCACATTAGCGTTAACAGTTATCTATGTTTCATATGATGAATGGTTTAAATCGGACCAAGAATCCTTTGGTAAAACTATTTTAGTCCGAGGAATGAGAGGCGGAGATGTTTACGAATTACAAGGTAGATTAAAATTATTAGGATTTTATACTGGACCAGTTGATGGGGTCTTCGGCTTAAGAACGTATAGAGCTGTTCGCCTTTTCCAATATGAATTTGGTTTAAAGATAGATGGTCTTGTTGGTCCTAAGACTAAGTTAAAGCTTTGGAAAGCGACGAAACACTGGCGGCCAGAATATACTGCTCCCAAAAAGGTAGCTAAAAAGCCTACATCGACTAGAAAGGTATCTACTTATTCAAGAGGAGGTTTCTCAGCTAATGATATTCGAATGATGGCGAATGCAGTATATGGGGAGGCTAGAGGAGAGCCTTATGTTGGTCAAGTTGCTGTGGCTGCCGTTATTCTTAATCGGGTGAAACACTCTTCTTTCCCAAATACTCCTTCAGGTGTCATATTCGAACCAGGTGCCTTTACAGCGGTTGCTGATGGACAGATTTGGTTAACCCCAAATAAAACAGCTGAGAAAGCAGTAAGAGATGCTTTAAATGGTTGGGATCCAACAGGGGGGGCGATCTATTATTTTAATCCTGACACTGCAACATCTGGCTGGATCTGGTCAAGACCACAGATTAAGAAAATTGGAAAACATATTTTTGCAAAATAGTACAAGATAGTATAATAGACCATTTATTACGGGAGTGAATTTATTTGTGGAATTGTGAATATTGTGGTAGTGATAAAGGAATGTATTATAAAGATGGCCAATTTGAAGGAATGCTTTGTTTAGATCCTAATTGTGGTCGTATTAACGAAATAAAAGAGGACCAAGTCATTTATGAAAGTGATTTATAAAGTGAAGAAGGGGGTAAATAGCCTCCTTTTTATTTTGTAAAGGCAAGAATAAAGATTATAATAGAGAATATGGTGAAAGATGGTAGTTGGATGAAATAGGAAGGAGTTGTATTACCGTTGAGACTATCTACTTCTCAAATAAATAATATAACGGTTCACTATTTGCAAACAAATAAATTCAAAACAAATACGATTGTTCTAAATATCGTCCAAGAGTTAACAGAAGAGGATGTTACAAAAATATCGTTGATCCCCAATATCTTGAAAAGAGGAACTGCTCATTTACTTTCAAATCAAATGATTCAAGAAAAATTAGATCAATTATATGGAGCATTATTCCATGTCAACGTCTTTAAAAGAGGAGAAAAGCAAATCGTCCAGTTTAATTTAGAAGTAGCAAACGAAAAGTTTATCAAAGAAGCAATAAATATATTAGCACAGTCCTTACACCTATTAAGTGATTTGTTAACAAATCCTTATACAGTGGATGAGGGGTTTAACCCTGATTTTGTCCAATCAGAAAAGCAATTATTAGCGAATCGTATCAATAGTATTTTGGATGATAAAATCCAATATGCTGAAATGAAGATGATCGATCATATGTGTAAGGAAGAAAGGTACCACCTTTTACCTGATGGGAAAATTGAAGACTTGGATCATATAACCGCTAAAAATTTGTATGACTTTTACCAGAGTTGGGTAAAAACTTCCCCTATTGATTTATTTATTGTAGGGGATTTTAACTCTGAAGAACTGTTACTAGAGATTCAGCGTCTGTTTCATATTAATCATCGTAAGGTGAAATCATTGTCTCCTACACAAGTACATGTACCCGTTAATCAAGAGAAAGTCATCGTTGAAGAGCTTGATGTGAAGCAAGGAAAATTAAACATTGGTTTAAGAACCTTTACAAGTATTCAAGATGATGATTATGTTGCATTGCTCTTATATAATGGAATCCTTGGTGGTTTTTCCCATTCTAAATTATTTGTTAATGTAAGGGAAAAAGCTAGTTTAGCCTATTATGCTGTTTCAAGATTGGATAGCCATAAAGGAATCATGACCATCCAAAGTGGAATTGAAATTGAAAATTATGATAAAGCAGTTCAGATCATTAAAGAGCAATTGAAATTGATGAAAGATGGGCAGATCTCTAACCAAGAATTTGAACAAACGAAGGCTGTTTTATCTAATCAATTAAGAGAGATGCTTGATCGTCCTAGACAGTTGATTGACTTTGAATATCATTCTGTATTAAGTCAAAAAAATCGATCTTTGGATCAAATATTAAAGGGAATTGAAAGAACAACCATTGATGAGATTACCCAAGTAGCTCAAAAAATCAAAATAGATACGATTTATTTTTTAAAAGATAGAAAGGACAGATCTTGATGGAAAAAATCTTTTTTGAACAATTAGCTGAAACAGTATACTCAGAACAGTTAACAAATGGATTACGTGTTTTTGTGCTCTCTAAAAAGGATTATCAAAAAACATATGCAACCTTTACGACTAGATATGGGTCGATTGATCGTTCTTTCAAGATAGATGGGCAGTTGTTTAATGTACCGGATGGTATTGCTCATTTTTTGGAGCACAAAATGTTTGAAGAAGAAGATGGGGATATTTTTAATCGTTTTGCAATGCAGGGAGCTCAAGTTAATGCTTTTACAAGCTTTGATCGAACTACCTATCTTTTCTCAAGCACACAAAACGTAAAGGAAAATCTTAACACCTTATTAGATTTTGTTCAACATCCTTATTTTACAGATGAAAATGTTGAGAAAGAAAAGGGAATTATCGCACAAGAAATAAGAATGTATGATGATAATCCAGATTGGAGACTTTATTTTGGATTAATTCAATCTTTGTATTCAAACCATCCCATTCATATTGATATTGCTGGGTCAGTAGAATCTATTTATCAAATCACAAAGGAACAATTAGATCTTTGTTATCAAACATTTTACCATCCAAGCAATATGGTACTTTTTATTGTTGGTGGAATTGATCCAATAGAAATTCTCAAAGTAGTTGAAGAAAATCAATCTCAAAAAGTCTTTACTAAAAGAAAAAAAGTTGAGCGAAATTACCCTCCACAAGATGCTGAAGTGAAAGATCGCAACAAGCTTCAGTTAACAGTTTCAATACCAAAAGTTTTAGTTGGATTTAAAGATCAACAAATTGGGTTAACTGGTAAAGATTTTTTAAAAAGAGAACTTGGTATTCAAATTTTGTTAGAAATGATCTTTGGTACTGGATCGGATTTATATCAGGAACTTCTTGATCAAGGATTAATTGATGAAGATTTTGGCTTTGAATATCAAATAGAGAATCAATATGGTTTTTCTTTAATTGGGGGTAATAGTAAGGATCCAGACAAATTTATCAATCGAGTGAAAGAGGTATTAGAAAAGAAAAAAACAGGTGGGTTAAATCTTGATGATTTTAATCGAGTTAAGAAAAAGAAAATTGGGGACTTCCTAAGGAAAATGAATTCCCCTGAATATATTGCAAACGAATTTACACGATATATTTTTAATGAAGCGATATTGTTTGATGTATTGCCAACTCTTGAGAGTTTAAACCTATCAGATATTACAGTTCAACTAGAACATTTCAATTTTGAGCAAATGGCTGTTTCAATTGTACATTCTTAGGGAAAGCTGAGGAGAAAAACGGGAATGAAAAATATAGCGTTAGTTACTGGTGCTTCAGGTACCATTGGCTCTGCAATTGCAAAACATTTACTACTGAATAATATCGAAGTTATTATGCAATATCACCAACATCTTGATCGAATAAAAGAAATAGAACAACAGTTTATTAATCATCAGGTTAGGTTGTGGACGATACAAGCAGATTTATCAACAATAGAAGGGATCAATAATCTGTTTTTACATATTGCCCGACTTGGGTTACATCCTAGTATTCTTATAAATGCAGCAGGAATTTCTCATTATGGTCTTATCCAAGATGTCAGTTTTAAGGAATGGCAAAAGGTCATTCATTCACATGTATTGAGTGCGTATTTTTGTTCACAAAAAGTGATTCCAGAAATGATAAAGAATAAATATGGGAGAATCGTTAATATTTCTTCAATCTGGGGTGAAAAAGGAGCAGCCAATGAAGTTTTATATTCAATGGCAAAAGGAGCAATCAATACATTCACGAAAGCGCTAGCAAAAGAACTTGCTCCTTCAGGCATTACCGTTAATGCAATTGCTCCAGGAATAGTGATGTCGGATATGATGGCGAATTTTTCTCAGCTGGAACTTGAGGAAATGAAGAAAGAGATACCACTTCAACGTTTTGCTAGTCCATCTGAAATTGCAGAATGGGTTTATCATTTTTTAGATTCAAATTCCGCTTACGTAACAGGTCAAATTATTCATATCGATGGTGGCTGGAATTAAGCTTTACATCAAGAAAGAAATCAATCGATGATTTTAATTGATCCAAATCTACTAATGTATTTGTGCAAGGACCTTCTGGGCGAGTGTTGGCAATTGCAAGCACTGGAATATGTGAAGGCACATCTTTTACTCCTGCGTACAGGTCACGTTCACAAGCAACAGCGATAATACCTTTTGACTTCTTTTCTTTTAATATTTCTCTCGCTTGCGACCCACCAGCTGCGATATGAAAGTTTAAATGATAACTTTTGGTAAGCTCTATAAGTTCTTCCCTCGTTTGCTTTGATAAGCAACGAGGGACTAAAATTAAAAGTTCATCTTTTGCAATCGGTTGATAGAGAATACGTGTCAAATGATTCCCAACCTGTAGCATGGAATGGACGATCCGATCGTATGAAAAACCTAATTTTTTTCCTATTCCTAATGAGATTTTGGTGATTATTAAATCTGCTAATTGTTTATCTTTGAGATAAAAAACAAAAGGTTTTTTCAACCATAATGTTAATAGAAACAAAATAAAATAAGTAAGGATAAGAACAGTTATACTGATTGTAAGCCAATTTATAAAATTATGAGTCATAAAATTAGATATATGAGGTCGTATAAAAAAATAGACTGTCCAAATCAACCCTAGTAAAAGGATATTTGTGAGTGAGACTAGAGATAAAAATAATTTCGAATCTGTTGCAAGATTCCCCTCATTTTGTTCAATTTGCCCATTCCAATTTTCCCATTCATCACCTAATCGTCTTGGTTTAAGTTCAACGTATTCTTGCTTAGAATTCATTTCATCAATCCCTTTCATTGTTAATATATCAATATTTTGTAACGTATTATTCTTTTTTATTCACCTTTTTTTGTATAAAATATGTTAAAAACATACATATTACAAAATGAACGGAAAAACTATCCGTAAAATTCTAAACAGGAGGTTAAAAAATCTATGTCAGTATTAGATAATTTTTCTAATTGGAAGAATTTTTTAAATGAACGGGTGGATCAAGCTCAAAAAATGGGAATGAATAATGAAACCATTTCTAATCTTGCATACCAGATAGGAGATTATTTAGCAGCACAAGTAGATCCAAAAAATAATGAAGAAAGATTATTAAAAGAATTATGGGATGCAAGTAACGAAGAGCAACAAAAAACATTAGCACAAGTTATGGTAAATATGGTTGATAAAAAACAATAATAAAAACCCTTCAAAAAATTGCCCCTCTGATGGGGCTTTTTTTTCAGTTTTTTTTTAAAATTAAAAGGAAATCTATCCATGATGTAGAATAACTCACAGTATGAAACTAAGCTGAGTGAGGTTTTAAAATGAATGTTGAACATCAATGGTATCTGGAATATCAAATTCATAAAAATAGGCCGGGACTATTAGGAGATATTTCTTCGATTTTGGGTATGATGTCTATTAACATTGTTACAATAAATGGAGTAGACCTGCAAAAAAGAGGAATGATTCTTCAAACGAATGACGAAGAGAAAATCAAATTATTAGGTGATGTGTTAAAATATATTGAAAATATTACAATCACTGCTTACAGGCCTCTAACTATACTCGATCGTCTTGCTGTAAGACACGGTCGGTATATTTGTAGGGATGTAACTGATAATAAAACATTTCGTTTTACTAGAGACGATCTAGGTTTATTAGTCGATTTCTTAAGCGAAATATTTAAGAAGCAAGGACATCAAGTAATTGGAATTAGAGGAATACCGAGAGTAGGAAAAACGGAATCTGTTGTAGCTGGTAGTGTCTCTGCGAATAAACGATGGACCTTTATCTCTTCTACATTACTTAGACAAACGGTTAGAAACCAATTAGCAGATGATGAATTTAACACAGATAATGTTTTTATTATTGATGGAATCGTATCTACTCTTCGATCTAATGAAAGACACCATTCATTAGTAAGAGAAATTATGAGAATGCCTGCAACAAAAGTAATTGAGCACCCAGATATTTTTATTAGAGAAACAGAATTTGACAATGATGATTTCGATTATATCATTGAACTACGCAATCATAATGATGAGGAAATCAGTTACGATTTGATCAACACAGGATTTTCATCTTTTGATATTAGTTAGAATGGAGGTGTATTTATGTCTGAATTAGGAAATATGCTTAAAGAAGTACGCATAAAAAAGGGGTATACAATTGAAGAGATACAAGAAATTACGAAGATACGTTCAAGATATATTCAGGCAATAGAAGATGGGAATTTGGATAAACTGCCAGGACAATTTTATGCCAAAGCCTTTATTAAAAGTTATGCAGAAGTATTGGAACTGGACCCAAGTGTGTTGGAAGAATACGAATCCTCGCTTAACTATTCAAAACCTGAGGAGATCACCATACACCAAGATTATCAATCCATGGCTGGACCTCCATCAAAATGGGGAAAATGGTTAGTTAAATCCCTTGTTTATATCTTAATAGGATTAATTTTATTGTTTATTTACAGGTTTATCGTTACCAATTTTGAAAAACAGCCAGAAACCATACCTGGGAAATCGATCGAGAAAATTGACTTTAGCACTACAGAACCACCACCTAAAAAACAGGAACAGGATCAAACTTCTACAAATAATGGGCAAAATTCAACAATAAATCCTGGAAAAGAAAACCAGCAAACAAAGTCTAATCTACAAATAACGAAGGTAAATTCTTCTACTTATAAAAATAGACCAATGGATGTATATGAAATTTTAGCACCAGTAAATGAAAAGGTGGAACTCCAATTAAAATTTATTGGAGAAAGTTGGTATGATATTCGTCAAGTTGATGCAAAGGGAAAACAGATCATGACAGGAATAATGAACAATGGCCAAGAAACTGAAAAAATAAAGTTAGACCAACCAATATGGGTTCATTTGGGTTATGCTGCTAATGTTGAACTCTATATAAACGATGAAAAAATAAAGGCAGGAATTGAAGATGGACCCAAATACATTTCTATAGTAAGGAAGGAACCTTCAACACAAGTAAATCAATAGGAACAGACTAGACCTAGGCCTCCTCTTTGAGGCCTTTTTGACACTTTTTTTTTCTTGTATTATACTTGGTGAAGAATTAAGGCTTGGTAGAAAGTTGGGGGAATGAATGAAGCAAAAAAAGGTGTCAATTGTTACTTTAGGGTGTGAAAAAAACTTAGTAGATTCTGAGATTATGTTAGGCTTAGTGGAAAAAGAGGGTTACTCCATTACACAAAATAAAGATGAAGCTGATGTTATTATTGTTAATACTTGTGGTTTTATTGATGCTTCTAAAGAAGAGTCAGTGAATACCATATTAGATATGGCAGATTACAAATCGACTGGGAGGTTAAAGTCGTTAATTGTTACAGGATGTCTAAGCCAACGATACAAAGAGGAATTATTAAAGGAAATGCCTGAAATTGACGGAATCGTTGGCACTGGTGACTTTGATCAAATAGTAGAAGTAATTAAAGACTCTTTAGCTGGGAAAAAACCAATTCTTATTGGTAATCCAGTATTTTCTTATGAACAATCTTTACCTCGAAAACGATCAACACCTTTTTATTCTGCTTATATCAAAATAGCTGAAGGTTGCGACCATTCTTGTACTTTTTGTGTGATTCCTTCATTAAGAGGAAAGTTTAGAAGTCGTGGAATTCCATCCATTATTAACGAAGCAAAAGATCTTGTTGCTCAAGGAGTTAAAGAAATTAGTATCATTGCACAAGATACTACATATTATGGGATGGATAAATATGATAAAATAATGTTACCGGAACTTATTAATGAATTATCAATGATTGAAGACTTAGAATGGATTCGCCTTCACTATCTGTATCCGGGATACTTTTCTGATGAACTAATTGAGCTTTTTGCAACGAACCCCAAGTTATGCAAATATATTGACATGCCATTACAACATAGTGAAGATCATATTCTAAAAAAAATGCGTAGACCTGGACAACAAACCGATATAAGGGCATTAATTGAAAAAATCCGCACTCGTGTTCCCGATGTTGCATTAAGAACCTCTATTATTGTTGGATTTCCAGGAGAAACTGAAGAGGATTTCCAATCGCTACTTCATTTTGTTCAGGAAGTTCAATTTGATCGCTTAGGGGTTTTTACTTATTCGGAAGAAGAAGGTTCCCCAGCAGCTCGCCTTCCTCAACAAGTCCCTCAAGATGTAAAAGAGAAGAGAGCAAATATTTTGATGGAAGTTCAGCGGGAAGTCGCAAAAAAAAGAAACGATCGTTTTATAGGTAAAGAATTAAAAGTATTATTAGAAAAATTTGACGAAAAAAGCCAAGTTTTTGTTGGTAGATCACAATTTGATGCTCCAGAAATTGATGGGGAAGTATTTGTGAGCATCAACAAGGCAAATATTGGAGATATCGTTAATGTGAAAATTACACATTCTTTTGAATTTGACCTCTTTGGGGAGGGTATAGAAAGTGAATCTTCCAAATAAAATTACACTTGCCAGAATTTTTTTAGTTCCACTAATCATGGTTTTTCTACTTATCAAATTTGATTTTGGAGAAATTATGATAGCTGGGAAAATTACAACATACAGTGAATTGATAGCGACGATCATCTTTATTATTGCAGCCAGTACAGATGGTTTAGATGGTTATATTGCTAGAAAAAGAAAGTTAGTTACGAACCTAGGGAAATTTTTAGATCCTTTGGCAGATAAATTACTAGTTACTGCTGCACTCATTTCCCTTGTTGAAATGCAACGTTTACCTGCTTGGATTGCTATTGTGATTATCAGTAGAGAATTTGCAGTCACTGGTTTACGCCTAGTTGCAGCAGCTGAAGGAAATGTGATTGCGGCAAGTAAACTTGGCAAATTAAAGACTGTGACACAAATTATTGCGATTGTCCTATTAATGCTTAACAATTTTCCATTTTCTTATTTTAATATTGCCGTAGACCAATGGATGATTTGGATTGCTGTTTTAATGACGATTCTTTCAGGTGTTGATTATTTTCTGAAAAATAGGCATGTGATTAGAATAACTAAACACAGTTAAGAAAAATAGTAGGTAATAGCCTACTATTATCTTTTGGAAATGGAAGGAAGGAAAACGGTCATGTTAAAAGGTGAGGTTATTGCAGTAGGAACAGAACTTTTGTTAGGGCAAATTGCAAATACAAATGCACAGTATATCTCGCAAAAAATGGCTGAATTAGGGGTTCCGATCTATTATCATGTAACTGTTGGAGATAACGGTGAGCGACTTAAAGAAGTCATTAAACAAGCTCAGACACGTTCAAACTTGATCATATTAACAGGTGGTTTAGGGCCTACACAAGATGATCTTACAAAAGAGAGTGCTGCAGAGTTGTTAAATCTTCGTATAGTCCTTGACGAGCCTTCATTTGCGAAGATCATTTCTTTTTTTGAACAGAGAAAGACCACAATGACAGAGAACAATAAAAAACAAGCAATGGTGATTGAAGGAAGTGAAATTTTTCCTAATGATCACGGTTTGGCTCCTGGTATTGCTGTTCAAAAGGAAGGAATTCATTATATTTTCCTTCCTGGACCCCCAAGTGAAATGAGACCAATGGTTGACCGATACCTTGTACCGTGGATAAAAAAACAATACCAAGGACATATTTTTTATTCCAAAGTGATGAGATTTATGGGAATCGGCGAATCAGCCCTTGAAGAAAGGATTGTTGACTTGATAGAAAAACAAGAGAACCCTACGATAGCACCCTTGGCAAAAGATGGGGAAGTAACTATTCGTTTAACAGCACATGCAAGTACAGAAAATGAAGCTTTAAGCATGATTGAACCGGTTGAAAATGAGATCCATCATCGTTTGAAAAATCACCATTATGCTAATGGTGAGGAAGGAATAGAAGAAGTTGTTTTTCACTTATTAGATCGCCTACAGTTAACCTTATCTGCTGCAGAAAGTTGTACAGGTGGATTGCTTGGAAGACAATTAACAAGGATTTCTGGAAGTTCAAAAGTATATAAAGGCGGGGTCATCTGTTACAATAATGAAATCAAACACCATATACTTCATGTGCCAATAGAAATTCTTGATAGTAAGGGTGCTGTAAGCATGGAGACTGCTGAAATTTTGGCAAATGAAAACCGTAAATTATTCAATACTGATCTATCTGTATCTATAACCGGTATTGCTGGTCCTGATCCGGTTGAAAATAAACCAGTTGGTTTGATTTATATTGGAATTAGTGAAAAAGGAAAGAACACGGTAGTAAAAGAAATCCATCTGTCTGGAAGTCGGACATTTATTCAGCTCCGGGCAGCCAAATATGCTTATTATTACTTATGGGAAAGACTAAAAGAAAGGTTGACATAAGATTTATGAATCAATTTTCACAATTATCGTTACAACAAGATATTAATCGAGCTATTCATGAGATGGGATTTGAAGAACCCTCTCCTATTCAGCAGGCATGTATTCCCGTCATATTAAAAGGTAAAGATGTAATTGGTCATGCTCAAACAGGTACAGGAAAAACAGCAGCATTTGGTATTCCAATCGTTCAACTCGTTACAAAACAACCAAAAGTTCAAAGTATTGTTCTTACTCCTACTCGAGAATTAGCAATTCAAGTATCAGAAGAACTGAGGAAAATTGCCAAATACAAACGACTTAAAGTATTGCCTATTTATGGAGGACAATCAATAGGACATCAAATTCGTGCACTTAAACAAGGAGTACATATTGTAATAGGTACACCTGGCAGAGTTCTAGACCATATACGTAAAAACACATTACAACTACAGGATGTAAAGATGTTTGTATTGGATGAAGCAGATGAAATGCTAGACATGGGTTTTATTGATGATATTGAAGAAATCATTCGTAAGACACCTAATGATCGACAGACATTATTATTCTCAGCAACCATGCCATATGAAATTAAAAAACTAGCAAATCGCTACTTAAAAAATCCTGAAGTTATATCTATGAACAGAGGTGAAGTCACAGCACCTTCTATTGAACAAGTTTATTATAAAGTTTTGGAAAATAATAAATTAGATAGTCTATGTCGGATTATCGATCATCACGAAGTAGATTTAGGTATTATCTTTTGTCGAACCAAAAAGACTGTGGATGAGCTAACTGAATCATTGCTTGCAAGGGGATATATTGTCGATGGTTTGCATGGGGACTTAAGCCAAAATCAACGGGACAAAGTGATGAAGAGATTTAGGGAAAAAACAATTGAATTTTTAATTGCGACAGATGTTGCTGCTCGGGGAATAGATGTCGGGAACGTATCTCATGTTATTAACTATGATATCCCACAAGATCCTGAAAGTTATGTCCATCGCATAGGTAGAACAGGAAGAGCTGGAAAGACTGGTATTGCCATTACTCTTGTGACACCAAGGGAAATCAAATTGTTGAAAACAATTGAACAAGAAGTAAAAAATAAAATCACCCCACAGGAATTACCTACTATTGAAGAACTAAAATTGATTCAACAGAAACAATGGAAAAAACAATTGATTGATATAATAGAAAACAATCAAGAGAAGTTAGCAGATTTTAACCTTTTATTGGACGAGTTAGCGCAACAATATGATTGGAAAGAAATTGTTTCTGCTGCATTCAACTTGGCTTTTGTAGATAAATTTCTTTCCCAAAGTGTTCAAGATGAATACGATTTTGGAGAAACAGGTGCGAGACCTGGAATGGTTAGGTTTTTTATGAATATAGGACGAAATGTAGAGTTAACTCCGAAAGAGATTGTTCATATGATTTCAGAGGAGGTTGATATACCAGCACAATCGATTGGTAAAATCAACATTTTTGAAAAATTTTCATTTATTGAGGTTCCTGAGGAAGTAGCTCCATTTGTATATGAGGCTTTAAGATATTCAAGAGTAAATGGATATCGAATTGTTTTAGAGCCTGCTAGACCTAAATCACAAAAAGTTTAGTTAAACAGCAAGAGAATAAACGTTCGTAAAAAACTCTTGTATATTTTTTAAATTCGGTATAAGATAAGTTTAAAGAGTGGTAGAAAATATTTTAGAAAAGGGGAGAAGACGGTGAGTGATCGTAAAGCTGCATTAGACATGGCGTTACGTCAAATAGAAAAACAATTTGGAAAAGGCTCCATTATGAAACTCGGGGAAGCCCATGCAGCCATGCAAGTTGAAACTGTATCAAGTGGATCTTTGGCTTTAGATATTGCTTTAGGCATTGGTGGATATCCAAAAGGACGTATCATTGAGTTATATGGCCCTGAATCCTCAGGTAAAACAACTGTTGCTTTGCATGCAATTGCAGAAGTTCAAAAAATTGGTGGACAAGCTGCATTTATTGATGCTGAACATGCTTTAGACCCTCAGTATGCCAGGAATTTAGGAGTTAATATTGATGAACTTTTACTTTCCCAACCTGATACTGGTGAACAAGCTTTGGAGATTGCTGAAGCTTTAGTACGTAGTGGTGCAGTTGATATTATTGTTATCGACTCAGTTGCAGCCTTAGTCCCAAAAGCTGAGATTGAAGGCGAAATGGGTGATTCTCATGTAGGATTACAAGCAAGGTTAATGTCTCAGGCTTTAAGAAAATTATCAGGAGCTATTAGTAAATCAAAAACAATCGCTATTTTTATTAACCAAATTCGTGAAAAAGTTGGAGTGATGTTTGGCAACCCTGAAACAACACCTGGGGGTAGAGCATTAAAATTCTACAGCAGTGTTCGCTTAGAGGTTAGACGAGCTGAAACGATCAAACAAGGTAATGATATGGTGGGTAACAAGACAAAAATAAAAGTTGTAAAAAATAAGGTTGCTCCGCCATTTAAACAAGCTGACGTAGACATAATGTACGGTGAAGGTATTTCTAAAGAAGGTAGTTTATTAGATATCGGTTCGGATTTGGATATTATTGTAAAAAGTGGTGCGTGGTATTCTTTTAATGATGAGCGTCTTGGACAAGGCAGGGAAAATGCGAAACAATATCTAAAAGAGCATCCAGAGATTGCCGAATCAATAGAACAGAAGATAAGAGAATATCACAGTTTAGGTAAGGCTGTTTCTAAAAGTGCAACGGAAGAAGAGGAAGAAGAAGCATTATTTGAAGTCTAAATGGGTATAGAATAAAGCACCTTTTTAAGGGTGCTTTATTTAATAATATTATTTTTTCTAGTGGTGAACGAGATGTCAAAATTAAAGATGATAACTAAAGTAGAACAGCAAAAAAATAACGCTAAGCGTTTTAATATTTATTTAGATGAACATTATGCATTTTCTGTTCACGAAGATATCTTAATCTCTTTTCGACTACTTAAAGGCAAAGAAATAGATGAAGAACTATTTATTAAAATCTTAGAAGAAGAAGAAAAGAATAAAATCAGGCAAAAAGCTTTGAAATATCTAAGTTATAGACATAGAACTGAAAAGCAAGTAAAACAACATTTGTTGGAACAAGGGTATGAGTTTGAACTTGTTCTCCATGTCATACGCCAATTAGAAGAACAGAAATGGATAAATGATAAACAATATGCAAATCAATTTGTTGAGCAAAGGATTCGTTTAAAACCGAGGGGGAAAAAATTAATAGCTTTAGAATTAAAAAGTAAAGGGTTAAATGATGAAGATATTGAAGAATCTTTAAATCAAATCGATGATGAAAAAGAATACCAGCTAGCATTACAATTAGCGAAAAAAAAGGTACATCAGTATCTTCATCTAGAATGGCATCAAGTTCAAAAGAAATTAGCATTTTTTTTGCAGAGAAAAGGGTTTTCCTATCCCATTATTAACCAAGTACTCCAAGAATTAAAGGATTGGTTTTTTGGACATCTTGACAACTATTCGCATGAATAATACAATTATGGTGCATATCTAGATTTGATATGATTATCATTTTCATATTTTTGTAAATTCTAGTTGAATAAGAAAAGATGAAATGAACGAGTTCAAAGGCCGAGCTGGGATCGGTCTTGTTTTTTAGGTAAGCAAAAGGAGGTGAACGTTATGGATTTTACAGAGATCGCCCTTTTGCTTGCGTCAACAACTGCAGGAATAGGTGTAGGTTATTTTATTCGCCGGTCCATTGCAGAAGCGAAGATCTCCAGTGCTGAGGAAGCAGCGAAACAAATCGTAGAAACAGCAAAGAAAGATGCTGAAGCTTCTAAAAAGGAAGTGATTTTAGAAGCAAAGGATGAGGTTCATAAGCTTAGAAGTGAAGCTGATCGAGATATTCGTGAACGCAGAAACGAAATTCAACGTCTAGAAAGAAGGTTATTGCAAAAAGAAGAAACCTTAGACAAAAAAATAGAATCGTTGGAGCGTAAAGAAGAAACTCTGAATCAAAAGGAGAAAAACATATTAGAGACGCGAGCAAAAGTTGAAGAATTATTACAGGAACAAGTTGCGGAATTAGAGAGAATCTCCGGACTAAGTACAGAAGAAGCAAAGCAAATGATCCTGGATAATGTTGAACGCGAAGTACGTCATGATGCTACTATGATGGTAAAAGAGATCGAGCAACAAGCTCGTGAGGAAGCAGATAAGAAAGCAAGAGAGATTATCACCACGGCTATACAACGTTGTGCAGCTGACCATGTTGCTGAAACCACAGTTTCCGTTGTAGCTCTTCCAAATGACGAAATGAAGGGTCGTATTATAGGGAGAGAAGGTAGAAATATTAGAGCCCTAGAAACTTTAACAGGGATCGACCTTATCATAGATGATACCCCTGAAGCAGTTATTCTTTCAGGATTTGACCCGATTCGACGTGAAATCGCAAGAACGGCATTGGAAAAGTTGGTAGCGGATGGTCGAATTCATCCAGCACGAATTGAAGAAATGGTTGAAAAGGCACGTAAAGAAGTTGATGAGCGAATTCGTGAATATGGTGAACAGGCCACTTTTGAAGTTGGGGTGCATAATTTACATCCTGACTTAATTAAAATCTTAGGACGACTTAAATTCAGAACAAGTTATGGTCAAAATGTATTGAAGCATTCGATAGAAGTTGCCCATCTATGCGGACTTATGGCTACCGAATTAGGTGAAGATGTTACATTAGCAAAACGAGCAGGATTACTTCATGATATTGGAAAGGCGATCGACCATGAAGTTGAAGGATCTCATGTTGAGATTGGGGTAGAGTTAGCGAAGAAATATAATGAACATCCTGTAGTGGTAAATGGTATTGCATCCCATCATGGAGATGTAGAGCCTACTTCAATTATCGCGGTATTAGTAGGGGCAGCAGATGCGCTTTCTGCCGCAAGACCTGGCGCGAGAAGAGAGACTCTTGAAACTTATATCAAACGATTAGAGAAATTAGAAGAGATATCAGAATCCTTTGATGGCGTGGAAAAGTCTTATGCTATACAAGCTGGTAGAGAAGTTAGAATAATGGTTAATCCAGAGCATATTGATGATAATGAATCCTATATTCTTGCTAGAAATATTACAAAACGAATCGAAAATGAGCTCGATTATCCTGGGCATATCAAAGTAACCGTAATTAGGGAGACAAGAGCTGTAGAATATGCAAAATAAAGTGGCGAATGCCACTTTATTTTTTTCAGATATGATTCAGTTATGATATTGTATAAAAAGGTATGATTAGTAAATGATTTTAAGATGGTATACATAAAATCAAGGAGTGAAAATCGTTGAGAATTTTATTTTTTGGTGATATTGTCGGTTCGATTGGGAGATCTGCTTTAAAAGATCATTTATTGAAAATTAAGGAGAGATATCAACCGCATATCATCATAGCAAATGCTGAGAATGCAGCTTCAGGAAGGGGCATTAATAAGAAAATTGTAAAAGAATTCTTCGAATTGGGGATTCATGTGCTCACGATGGGAAATCACACATGGGATCAGAAAGAGATTTATGAGTTTATTGATGATTATAAAAATTTAATACGGCCTGCTAACTTTCCTATCGGGACACCGGGAAATGGATACACAATTATCAACTTTAATGCATATAAATTAGCAGTAATCAATATTCAAGGAAGAACTTTCTTGCCTCCTTTAGATTGTCCATTCCGAAAGGCAAATGAAATTATAGAAAAAATTAAAAGTATAACCCCAAATATCATTGTCGACTTCCATGCAGAAGCGACATCTGAAAAACAAGCAATGGGTTGGTATTTAGACGGTCTAGTTTCTGCAGTTGTTGGTACACATACCCATGTCCAAACAGCTGATGATCGAATTCTACCAAAAGGTACAGCTTATATTACAGATATCGGAATGGTTGGCTCTTATGATGGGATCCTTGGTATGAGTAAAGAAGCTGTAATTGATAAATTTCTTACGTCTTTACCACAAAGGTTTGAAGTTGACAAGAATGGAAGGTGGCAAATCAATGCCGTTATGATCGAACTTAATTCTGATACTGGCAAAGCAAAAAGTATAGAAAGAATTCGAATTGATCAAGAACATCCGTTATGGAATATGTAATGAAAGTTATTCGAAATTTTTTGATATTTTTCTTGGACTAGAAGGAATTTTTTAAGTATTGAACGAATATATATCATAGTAGTGTTCATCATCCATCATTCAAGGAGGGTTACAATCCATGGAAGTATTAAAAGTTTCAGCAAAATCTAGCCCCAACTCTGTTGCTGGTGCACTAGCTGGGGTGCTACGCGAACGTGGTGCCGCTGAGATTCAAGCGATTGGTGCAGGTGCACTTAATCAAGCTGTAAAAGCAGTAGCAATTGCTAGAGGTTTCGTTGCACCAAGTGGTGTTGACCTTATTTGCATCCCTGCATTTACAGATATTGTGATTGATGGCGAAGAAAGAACCGCTATTAAGTTGATCGTTGAGCCTAGATAAGTCCGACATTGAGAACCTGTTTTCCCCAAGGAAGACAGGTTTTTCTCCGTGTTTAGGAAAATGGAATGAAAAAAAACCTCAAGAAAGGAAAGAAATAAATTGATCATTGATGCGCACACAGATGTCCTTTGGAAAATGTTAAATCATCCAGATATTGATTTTTATGAGGCAAGCAATCAATTAGATGTGAACTTTCCCAATATGGAAAAGGGAAATATCGACGTTCAGGTATTCGCTATTTTTGTTTCAACTTATTCTAAGACGTCTAGGTTTTCCATTGCTATGCAATCCATAGATGATTTTTATGAAAAGATTTTAAGACCTAATCAAATTCAATTAGCTACTAATTTTAAACAAATTGAATCCGGTTTAAAATTAGGGAGAAAAATAGCTTTATTATCACTAGAGGGTGCTGAAGCAATCGAAGGAGATTTGAGAAAACTAAGAGCCTTTTATCGTCTTGGTGTGAGAGCAATGGGTTTAACATGGAATCATGCTAATGAGGTTGCTGATGGAGTTGGAGAATCTAGAAATGGAGGGCTTACCTCGTTTGGCAGACTTGTTGTAGAAGAAATGAATCGCTTAGGAATGATGATCGATGTTTCCCATTTATCTGAAACAGGGTTTTGGGAGGTTATTGAATTAACCAAAGCTCCTATTATTGCCTCACATTCAAATAGTAGACAAATTTGCAACCACCCAAGGAATTTAACAGATGAACAAATTCAAGCAATCATCGAAAATGGTGGTATGATCGGGGTTACCTTTGTTAGAGATTTTACAGCTCATAAGGAAGACCCAAATATTGAGGATTTAGTCAAACACATTGAACATATTGCAGAATTAGGGGGAATATCGAATATTGGATTAGGTTCCGATTTTGATGGTGCAACTCCAGTAGTTGGTTTGGAAAACGCCAGCAGAATAAATTGTTTAACGAATGTATTATCTAAACATTACCCAGATGATCAGGTGCAAGGCATTTTAGGTAAGAATTGGTTAAATTATTATAAAAAAATCTTATAATAATTACTAAACATTATTAAATATTGCGAAAAATGTAAAGATTCTTTGAAATAATGAGGAAATAACCGTTGATTTTAGAAAATAAGCAATATATTTTGTTCCTGCATCTTCTAAAAACAAATACAATATTGTAAACGGTTTGCATTTTTCTTGAATAAAGCATACACTTGAATAAGTTTCAGGTAATTGTAGATGTGAGGTGAAGGGGAGAAATTGAAAAAATAGTAGTTTCATAGAAACAGTTTTTATTTAACCATTTCAAAGGGGTGGAGAAAATGATTAATCAACTTTCTTGGAAAGTTGGCGGACAGCAAGGGGAAGGAATTGATAGTACAGGGGAAATTTTTGCTATTGCATTAAATCGTTTAGGATATCATTTATTTGGTTATCGTCATTTTTCATCCAGAATTAAAGGTGGTCATACAAACTATAAAATTCGTGTAAGCACTGAATCTATGAGAGCGATTTCAGACGACTTAGATATTTTAATAGCTTTTGATCAAGAAACCATTGATTTGAACAGTAAGGAATTACGAAATGGTGGCGTCTTAATCGCAGATTCTAAATTTAATCCAGTTGTGACAAAAGAAAATATTCGTTTCTTTTCAGTCCCAATCACTGAAATTGCCCAGAATCTTGGTACTTCATTGATGAAAAACATGGTTGCTCTTGGTGCAACAAGTGCATTGCTGGGTTTACCTACAGAGATATTTAAAGAAATAGTAGAAGAAATGTTTTTGAAGAAAGGTCAAGAAGTTGTAAATAAAAATATGGAAGCACTTAATCAAGGTGCAGAATTTATCAATAAAGAAACAAATGGACCCTTAGAGGATTTTCAACTTGCCAAAGCAGATGGGAAAAAGCGGCTCTTTATGACTGGTAATGAGGCTGTTGCACTCGGATGTATTTCAGCTGGAGTTCGCTTTATGTCAGCTTATCCAATTACACCTGCAACTGAAGTAATGGAATATTTGATTAAAAAATTGCCTCAGTTGAATGGTTCAGTTGTCCAAACTGAAGATGAAATAGCTGCTATTACGATGGCCATCGGTGCATCATATGGTGGTGCCCGTTCAATGACATCTACTTCTGGACCTGGTCTTTCTTTGATGCAGGAAGCAATCGGTTTAGCTGGTATTACAGAGACTCCTATTGTTATTATCGATGTGCAAAGAGGAGGCCCAAGTACAGGCTTACCCACAAAAAATGAACAAAGTGACTTTAATGCGGCTCTCTACGGAAGTCATGGAGAAATTCCAAAAATTGTAATTGCACCAAACTCTGTTGAGGATGCATTCTATGATACAGTGCAAGCTTTTAATTTAGCTGATCAATATCAATGTCCTGTTATTGTGCTTACAGACTTAGCGTTAGGTATGGGGAAACAAACGGTGGAACCTCTAGATTATGATCGGATAGAAATTGATCGTGGCAAATTCTTAGGAAATGAAGAATTACCCGAATTGGAAGGCCCAATGTATAAGAGATATTTATTTACTGAGGATGGAATTTCTCCACGTGTCATTCCAGGTCAAAAACATGGTATTCATCATGTAACTGGAGTTGAACATGCTGAAACTGGAAGCCCTTCAGAAAATCCATTAAATCGTAAAAAGATGATGGATAAACGTCTAAATAAAATTAAGAATGTTAAATTTAATACCCCTGTTTATACTAATGCGATGCATGATAATGCAGACCTATTAATTGTTGGTATTGGATCAACCCAAGGTGTTATTGCTGAAGCAATTGGTCGTTTAGAAAATGAAGGATTAAAAGTAAACCAAGCACATATTCGTTTGGTTGCACCATTCCCTAAGGATGAAATGAAAGCGTTAATGAGTAAAGCAAAAAAAGTAATTGTTGTTGAGAACAACGGTACAGGCCAAATTGCTAACTTGATCAAATTAAATGTTGGGATGGCTGAAAAAATTCAAAGTCTCTTAAAATATGATGGTAATCCATTCTTACCTTCGGAAATTTATAATGGATGTAAGGGGTTGATGTAAATGGCAACATTTAAAGATTTTCGTAATGATATCAAACCAAACTGGTGTCCAGGCTGTGGAGATTTTGCTGTTCAGGCTGCTATTCAAAGAGCTGCAGCAAATATAGGAATAGAACCAGAAAATTTTGCTATTGTATCTGGAATTGGTTGTTCAGGGCGTATTTCCGGCTATATTAATGCTTATGGATTTCATGGTATCCATGGTCGTGCCCTTCCTATTGCACAAGGCTTAAAAATGGCAAATCGTGAATTAACGGTTTTAGCAGCTGGTGGTGATGGAGATGGATTTGCGATTGGAACCAACCATACCATTCATTCGATTCGTAGAAATATTGATATTACTTATGTGGTTATGGATAACCAAATTTATGGTCTAACAAAAGGTCAAACATCACCAAGAAGTGCTTTTGGTACAAAAACAAAAAGTACGCCAAAGGGATCAATTGAACCATCAATTCGACCTCTAGAATTAGCCATCTCAGCTGGAGCAGGATTTGTAGCACAAGGATTTTCAGGAGATTTAGCACAATTAACTAAAATAATTGAAGAAGGTATGAAGCATAAAGGCTTTGCTTTTATCAATGTTTTTAGTCCTTGTGTAACTTTTAATAAGGTTAATACTTATGAATGGTTTAAAGAAAATATTATAAATCTTGATAACGATCCGGATTTTGATTCTTCTAACCGTTCATTGGCAGTGCAAAAGGTAATGGAACATGATGGATTGGTAACCGGTATTATTTATAAAGACAGCGAAAGAGAATCTTATGAAAATTTAGTTCCTAATTTTAAACAAACACCACTTATTAAGCAAGATATGAGCTTATCGCGGGAAGATTTTACATCTTTTTTAAAGGAATTTGAATAAGAAAATAGTTGAATAAAATAAAAGACCACCTTTTGGTGGTCTTTTATTTATAATATAAGAGGGTCAAGTAAAGGGTATTTCTCCCTATATCTAGGATATCCAAACTTTTGCTCATTTATACAAAAAAAGAATTATTTTTCGTATAAATTGATATGATATTCAAAATATAAGCTTGTATTTCATTCGGTTTAATTTGTCATCTTGATAAAAAATAAGGTATAATATGTATTGGTTTTTTTTCATCACATATTAGGAAGGAGTTTTCATGATGAAAGTACCTGTAGGTATTTCCAATCGTCATATTCATCTCTCACGTAAAGATTTAGATATTCTATTTGGTGAAGGGTACGAGTTAACTGTACTCAAAGACCTATCCCAACCAGGTCAATTTGCTTCAGAAGAAGTTGTTACCATCGAAGGGCCAAAAGGAAAAATCAATAATATTCGTATTCTTGGACCGGTTAGAAAAGAAACACAAATTGAAATCTCAAGAACAGATAGTTTTGTTTTAGGGGTCAAACCACCTGTTCGTGATTCAGGCTATCTTGAAGGTACTCCAGGGGTTAAGGTTATTGGCCCAAAAGGAGAAGTTGAATTAGAAAAAGGTGTAATTATTGCTGCTCGCCATATTCATTTTCATACAACAGATGCCGAAAAATTTGGTGTAAGAGATCAAGATCGTTTACGTGTAGTTGTTGAAGGTGAACGTGGAGTTATTTTTGAAAATGTTTTGGCAAGGGTATCTCCTAATTATGCTTTAGATTTCCATGTAGATACAGATGAAGGGAATGCAGCTGGATTAAAAAATGGAGATATGGTTGAAGTATTAAAATATGAGGAATAAGATGAAAGCTTCCTATAAGGGAGCTTTTTCTCTAAGGGGGATTACAAATGAAGGTAACTGTTATAGGTTATCAATCACCATATCCTGGACCAGATCACGCCGGTCCTGGTTTTTTGTTAGAGCATGAGAAAAAGTATTATTTAATTGACGTAGGAAGTGGAGTACTTTCTCGTTTACAAAAAATGATTGATTTAAATAAACTAGATGCTGTCTTTATTTCACATTTACATCATGATCATATGAGCGATTTTCTTGTTCTTCAATACGCAATTCAAATGCAATTTATTATGGAAAGAAGGACAAAGCCATTACCAGTTTATTTTCCTGGCATTCCAAATCAAATTGCAGATCTGATCCCTTTTCAACATTTTATTGATCCACATATCATTGATGAGCAAACATTGTTATATTTAAATGACTTAGAAATTTCTTTTTTACGTACAGAGCATGCAGTACCTTGTTTTGCTATGAAATTTAAAACGAGGGAAAAAACTTTTGTTTATGGCGCAGATTCTGGCACCGGTACAAAGTGGTCTCCTTTTGCAGACCAAACAGATTTACTTATTTTAGAATGTACATATATGCAAAAAGACAGGCCTGCACGACCATCAGCCCATTTGGCAACATCTGATGTGGCAGAGATTAGCCAATGGTTAAAACCGAAACAGCTATTATTAACCCATTTTTATCCTAAGTATGATCCAAAGGAAATTGAAAAAGAAGTAGTTGACTATGGTGTTTTAGGAACGTTACATCTACCTGAGTTTGGAAAGGTTGTATTTGTCTAATGACTTTGTTTCATATCTTAACCTTTGCTCAAAACTTATTAAAGGAAAGAGTTCAGACTGGCGACATCGTGGTTGATTGCACCTGCGGAAACGGAAATGATACCCTTTTTTTAGCTCAATTGGTAGGAAAGAGTGGGAAAGTATATGGTTTTGACATCCAGCAACAAGCTATAGAAAAAACGAAGGAGTTATTAAAAGAGCACCAACTTTTAGATCAAGTTAAATGCATTCAAGACAGTCATGAGCACATAACACAATGGATTAACGAACCAATCACTGCAGCTATGTTTAACTTAGGATATTTACCAGGAGGAGACAAAAAAATAACAACCCATTATGATACGACAATTAAAGCGATAGAAGGTCTACTTCCTTTATTAAAGGTTAACGGATTGATTACCATAGCTCTTTATGTTGGACACGATGTGGGAAATGAAGCGAAAGAAGTAGAAAAGTTTTTAATGAGTCTGCCGCAAAAGCAATTTTCTGTATTAAAATATCAGTTTATTAACCAAGTTAACTTCCCCCCCTATTTGATTGTAGTCGAAAAGAAAAAATAATATTTTATAAAAGTAATGAAAAGAGAGTTATACTTTCTTTATTGGATCAAAAAGCAGCAGCCTACCGACTGCTGCTTTTCTTCTACCTATCCTTCATTAGGGGAGCCAACTTTCATTTTAAAACTAGGTTTTTTTCCTTTTAAACCTTCATTATGCTCAGGAAAATATTGATATCTTTGTGATTTAGCTTCTCTAGCTCGTGGCCTTCCAACAGGCTTATAGAATTCAGTCGCAAATTCTTCTCTAGCAAAATCTCTTTTGTTATGAAAGATATCATTATGGTTAGGCATATTTTTCCCCCTCTAGAATGGTATATCTATATTCTTCCCGTCTACATAATACTCATACGAACAGCCAATGAATTCCTTTAACTACGCATGAAAAATATGATATAATAATCATCGTGACTTCAAAAACAAAATTCTGAATTTGACATAAAAGGAGGTATTTAAATGGCAAAGGAGAATCCAACGGACTTAAAATCCGAACAGGATGTTTCAAAGTATTTTATTCCCCCTGATTTAAAAAAGGCAAAAAAACGTGGTAAAGAAGATGTAAAAGTGATTAGGGATTTTGATATTCCTGAAGATATGCAAAAAATTGGAAAAGGTAAGTATTATTTAGTTCGTACCTATGGGTGTCAAATGAACGCACATGACTCTGAAACAATGGCTGGTATTTTTGAAGCGATGGGATATCAAGAAACTGAAGAAGAAAATCAAGCGGATGTCATCCTTTTTAATACGTGTGCTATCCGCGAAAATGCTGAAGATAAGGTTTTTGGTGAACTAGGTAGACTTAAACACTTAAAATTAGAAAAACCTGATTTGATTTTAGGTGTGGCAGGATGTATGTCACAAGAAGAAAAAGTGGTCAATAAAATTCTTAAGTCATACCAACATGTAGATTTAATTTTTGGAACCCACAATATTCATCGTCTTCCAGATTTGTTAAGGGACGCTTTATTCAACAAAGAACTGGTTGTTGAGGTATGGTCTAAAGAGGGAGATATTATTGAACAGATGCCAAAGGTCAGGGAAAATGGCCTAAAAGCATGGGTAAATATCATGTATGGCTGTGATAAGTTTTGTACGTATTGTATCGTCCCCTATACTCGTGGAAAAGAGCGTAGCAGACGACCTGAGGACGTCATTGCAGAAGTACGAGAGCTTGCGCGTCAAGGCTATAAGGAAATAACGTTATTGGGACAAAATGTGAATGCGTATGGGAAAGATTTAGAAATTGATTATGGTTTTGGACATTTGTTGGATGACTTAAGAAAAATTGATGTTCCTAGAATTCGGTTTATGACAAGCCATCCAAGAGATTTCGATGACTATCTGATTGAAGTATTGGCGAAAAGAGGAAATTTAGTTGAGCATATTCATCTGCCATTCCAATCGGGTAATACTGAAGTTTTAAAAAAGATGGCAAGAAAATATTCTAGGGAACAATATCTTGAGTTAGTGAATAAAATTAAGAAGGCAATCCCAGATGTGGTATTAACCACAGATATCATTGTTGGATTCCCGGGAGAAACGGAAGAACAATTCCAAGACACCTTATCCTTGGTAGAGGAAGTAGGTTTTGATTCTGCTTATACTTTTATCTATTCTCCTCGTGCAGGTACTCCCGCAGCTATAATGGAGGACAGTATCCCGGAAGAAGTAAAAAAAGACCGTCTTCAACGCTTAAATAATCTGCAGAACAGAATAAGCCGTGAGCGGAATGAAGTATTAAAGGATCAAATTGTTGAAGTATTAGTTGAAGGTGAAAGTAAAAATGACCCCGAGGTCTTATCTGGTAGAACAAGAACGAATAAGTTAGTCAACTTTAAAGGGGATAAATCGCTAATTGGCCAAATGATTGATGTGCGAATTACGGAACCACAGACTTGGACTTTGAAAGGTGAAATTGTAGCTATGCCTTTAAAGGAGGAAATTCTTGATGTCGCAAATGGATAGGGAACAAATTCTTGAAAAAGTGAAGGAATTGGCCAATTCAATTTGTGAACAAGAGGAGATTCAAATTTATCAAAAAGCTGAACGTCAGATAAAGCACCATAGAAGAATACAGGAATTGATTGTTTTAATAAAAAAGAAACAACAGGAGTTAGTCAATGCAAAACATTTAAAAAAAACAAATTATATAAAACAACTTGAAAATGAATTAGATCTATTAAATAATGAACTTCATTCGATTCCCTTAGTTAGTCAATACCAACAAAATCAACGGGAGATTAACAGATATCTTCAATCAATTATTAAGCTTTTGAAGGAACAAATTTCAGATCAACTTTTATTCGATGAGGATGATCTTCCAAACCCGGAACTCGATCAGGTTTTTCAGTTGAAACTTTGACACCTACAGATCTTTCTGTAGGTTTTTTTATTGGTTTCTTTCACCATAGACATATGCCCTGCATACTATTAATTGAGAATCGATTGAGGAGGGTACAAAATGTTGCATACAGAAAAAGACCTGCAATGTCGAGAAATAATCACTAAAGCGGTCTGTGGTAAAGGACGAAAGTTCTCTAAAGCAACACATACCATAGTTCTCGATAACAAACCATCTAATATTCTAGGAAGCTGGGCAATTAACCATTCCTTTGAAGCTGAAAAAGTTGGCGACATGATTGAAGTAGTAGGTACTTATGATATCAACTTATGGTATTCATATGCGAATAATACGAAAACAACAGTAGCTACAGAAACAGTTTCTTATGTTGAACAAGTACCACTATCTTATCTAGATAGTAACTGCACAAATAATCATCTAGAGGTCTCAGCAATAGCTACTCAAGCTCCTACATGCATAGATGCCAAAATCGCATCAAATGGAAATGCAGTCATGGTGGAAGTAGAGAGGGAGTTTTTAGTTGAAATTGTAGGGGAAACGAAAGTTTGTGTTGTGATTTGCCCAGGAGATTGTGACGACGACAAAGGATTCTTACTTGATGATGAAGATGTGGACACAGATGAAGCAGAAGATTTAGATCCATCTTTTATCATTGATGACTTAGAGTAATGAGAGTGGTAAAAAGAGGGGGGGAATCTCCCTCTTTTTTCACTATTTGTCATGTTTCTGAATATGATAACGTTGTATCCCTAGAAAAATGGGGGAAAAAACATGACATTTATGTATTATGAAGAAATTCAAAAAAAGGAAAGTAACATGGGACTGTTAAATAAAAAGGCTCATTTTATAACCATTGATAATAATGGACTAATACAACAATTTAAACATTTAAATATTCATGGTATCAATACAATGTTAATAACAGACAAAAATGGAATAGAAAGGTTCAGAAGATTAAATTTTAAAAATATCTATCTTATTCCAGTATTCCAACAAAAAATTCTTACTTTTTTTAAACAAAAGCAAAAGAATACCACAAATTGGAGTAATAATGATATTTTCCAACAAAAAGGAAAAAAAGTGATTGAAGAAATTCCTAAGCTGAATACAAAAAGAGAACAAAGAATAATAAGTGAAATTGCCATTCGAGCAGTTTATGCTCTTAATCTAGATTATGCTTTAGTGAAAGTAGGGGTAACTGTTGGTGAAAAACCATGGATTTTATATGTAAATCCTACAATTGAAGGCAATGAAAAAATTGAAGAATTATTTAACGTGGCCATTCAAGAGTTCCTGACAAAATGGAATCAGTTATTAAGTGCTTCTTCCTATAAAGTAACCCTTGGAGCTGATCCTGAATTTGTTTTAAGAGGACCAAGTGGACAGTTGATTTTAGCATCGCAATATTTACCTAAGAAAGGATTGGTAGGCTGTGATGATATATGGACGAATCACGATCGTTCACAACTGCCATTAGGTGAATTTAGACCAATTCCTAGTGAAGATCCAAAGAAATTATTGATTAATCTTTATAGAACAATGTTATTAGGAAGTAAAAAGATAAGAAATACCCATGTTGAATGGTTAGCAGGAGCTTTACCAATTAAAGGGTATCCAATAGGTGGGCACGTTCATTTTAGTCATATTTGGCTTAATTCTTTTCTTTTAAGGGCTTTAGATAATTATTTGACTTTACCTATTTTTTTACTAGAAGACCCAAATGGAAAAGGTAGACGGCCGAAATATGGATTTTTAGGTGATTATAGGGAACAGTTTCATGGTGGGTTTGAATATCGTACCTTACCAAGCTGGATTGTTTCGCCAACGATTACGAAAGGGGTATTTGCTTTAGCCAAAATAATTGCTGAGAACTATATATACCTTTACCAAAATCCATTACAAGAAATTGAAATACAGCGAGCCTATTATGAAGGAGATAAAGATGCAATCAGGCCTGTGGTTGAAGGATTATGGGAAGAATTAAAACAACTTAAGGACTATACAACATATCAATCCTATCTAAATCCATTAAAGAATTTAATCGATCGTGATTATTCTTGGGATGAAAATAAAGATATTAGAAAGCTATGGAAGCTCCCGCCATATCATAAATAACGTATTTTGAATCATCCACCACAAAACAAATTATATGTTATAATAAAAAGCATAAAATTGTATGTTTTAATGGAGGATGAAGATGGCCACATATACGCCAATGATCCAACAATATTTATCAATTAAGGCAGAATATCCTGATGCCTTTTTATTTTTTCGTTTAGGTGATTTTTATGAAATGTTTTTTGAAGATGCAGAAGTAGCTTCAAGAGAACTAGAAATAACTTTAACAGGCAGAGATGGTGGAGTAGAGGAAAGAATTCCAATGTGTGGGGTTCCTTATCATTCTGCTGAATCCTATATTAATAGATTGATTGAAAAGGGTTATAAAGTAGCAATCTGCGAACAAGTAGAGGATCCTAAGACAGCAAAGGGTGTGGTCAAAAGAGAAGTTATTCGTGTAATTACACCCGGAACTGTTATGGAAGGCAAAGTTTTGGAGCAGCGTGGGAACAATTATTTAGTATCTGTTGCTTATGATGCTGTATTAGACTCTTTCGGTTTATCGGTATCTGATGTGTCGACAGGTGAGTTTTATGGAACGGAGATTACTAGGAATTTTGAAGATGTTATCATGGAACTATCACAATATCATCCATCCGAAGTTCTTATTGAGGAAGATATATACCAACAACATATTCACTTGTTACAACAAGTTAATGCTACTTATACAGTATGGAAAGAAAATATTAAATTAGAACAATTAAACCAAATAGTAAGCGAACATTTCCCACATTTACAACCAATCTCGAAATCGATCTTAATCAGTGCTGGGAATCTATTAAGTTATTTACATAAAACACAACATAAGCGATTCGTTCATTTTAATGAATTTCATATTTATGATACGAATCAATATATGGTTTTAGATACTTTTACACGAAGAAACTTGGAACTTACACAAACTTCAAGAGATCAGTCGAAGAAGGGTTCTTTACTATGGCTTTTGGACCAAACGGAAACAGCAATGGGTAGTCGTTTGCTTCGCCGTTGGTTGGACAAGCCTTTATTGTCGGTGCATCATATTGAAGAGCGTCTATCAGGAGTTGAGGCCTTATACAACAACCTGATATTAGCTGAAGATTTAAGCGATCAATTAAAACAAGTTTATGATTTAGAACGAATTATTTCTAAAGTATCTTATGGGAATGCCACTCCAAAAGATTTGTACCTCTTACGAAAAAGTTTAGAGCGCGTTCCTGCAATCATTCAAATAATTATAGAAAGTGAAGCTGATCCTTTAAAAAAGATTGTCAAGGATTTTGATCTAGTACAAGATGTTTCATCACTCATTGAAAAATCGATTGTAGACGATCCACCTTTTTCTTTAAAAGATGGTGGAGTGATAAAGCGCGGCTTTCATCAAAAATTAGATCAATATTATATCGCTAGTACGGAAGGAAAACAATGGCTTCAAGATTTAGAGTTTAGAGAAAGAGAAGAAACAGGTATAAAATCACTAAAAGTAGGATTTAATAAAGTTTTTGGATATTATATTGAAGTGACTAGGTCGAATTTATCCCAGGTACCTGATCGATACATTAGAAAGCAAACTTTAGCCAATGCAGAACGATATATTACAGAAGAATTAAAGGAAAAAGAGTCACAAATTTTAGAAGCTGATGAAAAAATGTTAGATTTAGAATATCAAGTCTTTATAGAGATTCGGGATGCAGTTTCTAAGCAAACTCAACGTTTACAACAATTGGCGCAAAAAATTGCATATCTTGATGTATTACTCTCTTTTGCAAAAGTAAGCTTGAAATATTCTTATGTTCGACCAACCTTTAATCAACTTGGTCACATTACTATTAAAAAAGGACGACATCCTGTAATTGAGGCTGTTCAAAAAGGACATCCTTATATTCCTAATGATGTTATTTTAAACCAGCATCAAGAGCAAATATTGGTAATAACAGGTCCAAATATGGCTGGTAAGAGTACTTATATGAGGCAAATTGCAATTACAGTGATTATGGCACAAATTGGTTGTTTTGTTCCTGCTGAGAGTGCAGATTTATCAATGATTGACCGTATCTTTACTAGAATTGGAGCTGGTGATGACTTAACAAGTGGTCAAAGTACGTTTATGGTTGAAATGACGGAGACAAAACAAGCAATTACTCAAGCTACATCAAATAGTTTGATTTTACTTGATGAAATTGGTAGGGGAACCTCCACCTATGACGGAATGGCTTTAGCTCAAGCAGTCATTGAGTATATTCATGAACATGTAAATGCAAAAACGTTATTTTCTACTCATTATCATGAATTAACTAGTTTAGCCGATCGTTTTCCAAGGATTCAAAATGTCCATGTAAATGTGATCGAAAAAGATGGAAAAGTAGTATTTTTGCATAAGATTGAGAAAGGGAAGGCAGATCGAAGTTATGGTATTCATGTAGCAGAATTAGCAGGGATGCCAAAAGAAGTGATTAAAAATGCAAAAAAAATTTTAGAAGATTTAGAAGCTCAATCAAAACGAGCTCAAGAGTCTGAAAATGATTTGGTTCAGCTTGAACTTTTTGAAATTGAACCAAAAATGAAAGCGAGCAAAAACTCAATTGATCCATCTTTGAATGAAAAGATAGCTTTGTATGAAAAGGTCATGACACAAATAGATTCCCTAGATCTATTGAATATGACGCCGATGGAAGGTTTTCAAATTTTATATGATATACAGAAAAAGTTAAGGAAGTGATCACCTTGGGCAAAATAATCGTCCTAGATGACCATATTGCCAATCAAATTGCGGCAGGTGAAGTGGTAGAAAGACCAGCTTCGATTGTAAAGGAATTAATTGAAAATAGTATTGATGCCAGAAGTACAAAGATAGAAATTGAGATAGAAGAAGGTGGATTATCACTTATAAGAATAAAAGATAATGGTGAAGGAATGGATGAAGACGACGTAGATAAGGCATTTTTTCGTCATGCAACAAGTAAGATTAAAACGGGAAAAGATTTATTCAAAATTAGCACATTAGGCTTCAGAGGAGAAGCTCTGCCTAGTATTGCAGCTGTTTCCCGTTTAATCCTGAAAACTTCTTCTAATGAATTTGGTAAAGGAGTAGAAATTCAATTAGAAGGCGGCAAAATAACTCAAAAAAAAGAGATTAGTTATACTCGTGGAACTGAGATTATTGTTAGGGATGTTTTTTATAATACCCCTGCAAGGTTAAAATATATGAAATCGTTACAGACAGAGTTAGCACATATTACGGATTACGTTAATCGTTTAAGTTTAGCCTACCCTTATATTTCTTTTACTTTGATTCATAATGAACGTTTACTTTTAAGAACAAGTGGCGATGATAAACTTTTACATGTAGTTGCTTCAATCTATGGAACCAATCTGGCTAAAAATATGGTAGAAATAGTTGGGGAAGATTTAGACTTTAAAGTGACTGGTTATGTTGCAAAACCCGAGATAACTAGAGCGAATAAAAATCATATTTCTATTTTTATAAACGGAAGATATATTAAAAACTACCTATTATCGCAATCAATAATCAAAGGCTTTAATACGTTATTAATGGTTAATCGCTTTCCTATCGCTATCGTATATATTGAAATGGATTCTTCTTTAGTTGACGTAAATGTTCATCCTGCAAAGTTGGAAGTTCGCTTTAGTAAAGAACAGGAGCTTATGAAATTAATTGAAGATACGGTTTACAAAGCCCTAAATCAGCAAGCTTTTATTAGGGAACCCTTAAAATCGTCCTCTGGCACTTTCCAAAAACCAGTTCAGGAAATGTTTGATTTAACTCTGAATTACGAGAAAGGAAATTCAGAGAATAAAATAAGTTCAACTCAAAGACTTGATGATAGGATAGACCAAACCAGCTTACAGGATAACCAAGTTGTATTTACAAAAGAGGAAAACCTGACCTATGGCAGAACCATAGAACAACAACAGATAGAAAAAACCATTACTAAGTTACCCCTTTTAGATCCAATTGCTCAGTTTCAGGGAACTTATATTATTGCTCAAAGTGAAAAAGGTTTGTATCTAATTGATCAGCATGCTGCCCATGAGCGAATCTATTTCGAAAAAAATTTAGCTTTAATGAATGAAGAAATAGGGAGTAGCCAAGAATTGTTAGTACCGATCACGATGGACTTTCCTAAATCAGAAATGATACAAATCATGATGAAACTGGACCTATTCAAAAAATATGGCCTTCAAGTCGAAGCTTTTGGAATGCAAACCTTAATGTTTCGTTCCATTCCTCAGTGGATTCCTAAAGGGGAAGAACATCTTATGATTGAAAAAATGATTCAAATGGTTCTTCATAAAAATGAAATCAATTTGGAAGAATTAAGACAAGAAATGATTGCGACAACATCATGTAAAACGGCAATTAAAGCGAATCATTATCTAACAAAGCAAGAAATGGAACAATTACTTGAACAGTTAAGACAAACTAACAATCCCTTTTCTTGTCCTCATGGTAGACCGGTAATTATCCATTTCTCCACTTATGAAATTGAAAAAATGTTTAAAAGAGTGATATAAAATGATCGTAACCACCTCATACGAACCAGACCAGGAGATGATTCTTCGAGCTATAAATATTGCCAGACAAGTTGGTGGACAATTTATAGAAAGAGGCAAATTCTCATTATTAGAATTGAATAAAAGCTATAACACAAGAGAAACAATTGTGATTGAAAAAGAACTTACGAAATATTATTCTACGGAAACAGAAAATCCTTTTTTCTTTCATCCTAGTATGGCAACACTACGTATAAATCGCTTAAAACAGGGTGATAATGATATAATGGTTGATATTTCCAAACTGAAGCTAGGTGATACTTTTTTAGATTGCACATTAGGTTTTGCTTCTGATTCAATTGTTGCTTCTTTTGTGGTAGGTTCAACTGGAAAAGTAGTCGGAATTGAAAGTCAACCCATTATTTCTGCCATTGTACAAGATGGGTTGAATCAAGGATGGCCAAAGGATAAGGATATTGATCAAGCGATGAAAAGAATTGAAGTCTTGACAAAACATTATTTACCTACACTCAAAATTTTTCCTAGTAAAAGTTTTGATGTGGTATATTTTGATCCAATGTTTCGTAAAGGCCAAAGAAAATCTTCATCAATGAATCCCTTAAGAAAGTTAGCTAATGCTGAACCTATTCAAGTAGAGGCAATTGAAGAAGCAAAAAGAGTAGCAAAAAGGATGGTTATATTAAAAGAACATATCTACAGCAGGGAATTTGAAAGACTAGGTTTTACACCCATCCACCGATCATCTTCAATCACTTATGGAATAATCAATGTGAATGGGGATGAGCAAAAATGAAAGAAAATCTATTGGTCATTGTTGGACCAACAGCTGTAGGCAAGACTGATTTAAGTATTGAAATTGCCCTTCATTTCCAAGGAGAAATTATATCTGGTGACTCGATGCAGGTCTATAAAGGCATGGATATCGGTACAGCTAAGATTAGAGTTGAAGAAATGAAAGGAATCCCTCACTATTTGATTGATGAATTCAATCCTGATTATGCTTTCTCTGTAGCTGAATTCCAAGAGATTGCAACGGCAAGAATATCAGAAATTAACAGAAGGAATCATCTTCCAATTATTGTTGGAGGTACCGGTTTATACATTAAATCGGTCACGCATCAGTATCAATTTTCAAAAGCTTCGATGAATGAATCCTTTCGTTCAGAATGGTATCATTATTTGGAAATATATGGTAAAAAAGCGTTGCATCAGAAACTAGCCGATATTGATCTTGAAACAGCCAAAAAGCTACATGTCAATGATGTGAAGAGAATTATCCGAGCGTTAGAAGTTTACTATCAGACAGGAAAGACCATGTCCCAGTTGCTTAAAGAACAACAACTTAAAATTCCTTACCATTTATTGATGATAGGTTTGACTATGGATAGGGAAAAATTGTATGATAGAATCAATCGTCGAGTTGATCTCATGCTTGAACAAGGGTTAGTAGAAGAGGTAGAAAAGCTACTTGAACTAGGGTATGATGAAAGATATACTTCAATGCAAGGTATTGGGTATAAAGAAATCATAAGTTATTTAAAGGGAGATCTTTCTTTGGAAGAAGCTGTTAATCAGATAAAGCAAGGAACAAGGAGATTTGCCAAAAGACAACTTAGTTGGTTTCGTCAAATGCCTGAAATTAACTGGTTCGATATGACTGAGAGAAAGGAACAAGTACAAAAAGAAATTATGGAAAAGATTTCTCATCATTTTGCAGGAAAGCTCATATATTTGAAGAATAATTAAATATTCTATACATAACATGATATCTAGGGGGTAAAGAGATGAAACAAAGTATTAACATTCAAGATTCATTTTTAAATGTGGCACGTAAAGAGAACATACCGGTTACCATTTTTTTGATGAATGGTTTTCAACTAAGAGGATTAATTAAAGGTTTTGATAATTTTACCGTTATTCTTGAAACTGAAGGAAAACAGCAAATGGTTTATAAACATGCTATTTCTACTTTTGTACCTGCTAAAAATATTTCCTTAGCACAAGAAATGAAAGAGGAATAATAATTATTTGTATCTTTCATTCAGTAAGCATTCTTTATGAAAAACATAAGGAATGCTTTTTATTTTTATCAATATCATAGTCATATAGAGTTTTTATTATAAAGGTTGGGGTGGATATGGAATATCAAATGATTAGTCAATTAGATGCACCAAATATTGTGCAAGAGTGGTTGAATCAAAAGCAGAATGAGGATGTTTACTTTATTCTTAAAGAGGAGAATAAAACTTACGTGGTGATTAGAAGAAAAGAAGTGGATTCTGGGGGATATGGTATTAAACTAGTTGGAATTGAAGAGCAAGAGAAGGATATATTAATCAAGGTGGAATATACAAATCCTAAACCAGAAGAAATCGTTACACAAGTCATCAATTCACCTGTGACTGTTCTAGAACTTGAACAAACGAACAAACCTATTCGAATAGAAGTCCAATATAATAAATGAAGAAAATAAAGAAACTCAGCCCTAAAAAAGCCTTAAAAAGGGCTATTTTTTTTAGCCAAAGATAAATCGAATTTTGGAAATCAATAGGCTTTAGCACATTTTGTTAGGCACTCGCGTATACTGTAAGGAATATGTAAATGTGAGGTGACCTATCATGAATAAGAAAGTGGCTGCTAAATCAAATCCATCCCATAAGATTCATATAGTCTTAGATAAGAATCAAGAGGTAGCTAAGTCGAAGGGACAACTGACATCGAATTACAAAGTTACCTCAACGAATTCAACGATACAGGAAAAATTCAAGGCAGTTGTCCAAGAATTAGATCGTTTAGTTGGGTTAGATGAAGTGAAAAGACTTATTTTTGAAATCTTTGCATTTATTCAGATTGGCCAACAAAGGTCATCTCTAGGTTTAAAATCTGATTCTCAAGTATTTCATATGATTTTTAAAGGAAATCCTGGAACAGGGAAAACAACTGTGGCCAGAATAATAGCCAAAATGTTTAAAGAGATGGGGATTCTCTCAAAGGGACATCTTATCGAGGTGGAACGGGCTGATTTAGTAGGTGAGTATATTGGTCATACAGCCCAAAAAACAAGAGAACAAGTAAAAAAAGCCATAGGAGGAATCCTTTTTATTGATGAAGCTTATTCATTGATTAGAGGAGGCGAAAAGGATTTTGGAAGAGAATCGATCGATGCTTTGGTAAAAGCAATGGAAGATCATAAAAATGAATTTATTTTGATTTTGGCAGGCTACTCTTTTGAAATGGAGAGTTTTATTCGTTCTAACCCTGGACTTCATTCAAGATTTCCTATCCAACTTCATTTTGATGACTATTCAATTGAGCAGTTATTAGATATTGCAGAGGTAATGGTCAATGAAAGAGAATATATTTTATCTAGCTCTGCTAAACAAAAGTTGAAACAGTTTCTTACCGAAGAAATTAATAATCCACTACGAAGTTTTAGTAATGCAAGACTTGTTCGTAATTGGATTGAAAAAGCGATTCGGAATCAAGCTGTTCGTCTTATTAGTGAACAACAAATTCCAAATTCAAAACAGGTTTTGATGACCATTCAGCCTGAAGATTTTTTAGAAATTAAAATACGTGGGAAAGAATCATTCCTTTTTTAATTAAAGAAAGTCAACTTTCTTTTCCGTATTTGAGAGCCCCACAAAAGTAGTCGGAATAGCTTTTAAGGAATCCGTCACTTTTGTGGGTTTTATTATAGGGGATGTCTTTTTCGTATTAAAAGTGTATTATAGTAGTTGATGATTTTGTTAAAAAAGGGTAATGTAAAGGAATCTTTATAAGAGAAAGGAAGGACAATATATTGATGTCTGAATCAGGATTTAATGCCTTATTAAGTTAACAATATATATTAGAAGGAATGATTTTTGGCATGTTTTCGTTTTTTAAATATGGCAAGGAATTCGAAAGGATAGTCATTCAAGTAGAAAAACAAATTTCGACTCGTATACAAGAGATTGATCAAATTGCAAGCTATAATCAAGGTAAAGTTTTGAAGGCTTTTCAAAACCACCATGTTTCAGATTTTCACTTACTTTCTTCAACTGGTTATGGTTATGATGACATGGGGCGGGATATGTTAGATCAAATTTATGCAGATGTATTTGAAGCTGAAGCAGGTCTAGTTCGTCCTCATATTGTATCAGGTACTCACGCTTTATCTATAGGCCTATTTGGGTTACTACGACCTGGGGATGAACTCTTATATATTACAGGTGATCCATATGATACGTTGGAAGAAGTAATTGGTATTCATGGTGAAGGTATGGGATCATTAAAAGAATGGGGAATTACATATCAATCTGTTCCTTTAACCAAACAGGGAAAAGTTAATTTTGTAGAAGTGGCAAAAAAAATCAATCAAAACACTAAAGTCATTGCGATTCAACGTTCTAGAGGATATTCATGGAGATCCTCTTTTAGTATTGAAGAAATAAAGGAGATGGTTACTTTTGTAAAGGAGATTAAACCAGATCTTATTACTTTTGTTGATAATTGTTATGGAGAATTTACTGAAAAACAAGAACCTACTGGAATTGGTGTTGATGTTATTGTCGGTTCTTTGATCAAAAATCCTGGTGGAGGTTTAGCCAAAACAGGAGGATATATTGTAGGAAAAAAAGTTTACATTGAGAAAATTTCTTACAGATTAACAGCCCCGGGTATTGGGGCGAAGGTTGGCTCCATGCATGGGCATATGGCTGACTTTTATCAAGGATTTTTCTTAGCCCCTCATTTTGTGGGCGAAGCTTTAAAGGGGAGTATTTTTGCTGCAGCCCTATTCGAACAACTAGGTTTTGAGACCAATCCTAGTTGGAATGAAGCCAGACATGATATTATTCAAGCTGTAAAGTTCAATAATACAAATACACTAATTACTTTTTTACAAGGGATTCAAAAAGGATCACCAATTGATTCTCACGTTATACCAGTGCCAAATCAGATTCCCGGATATCAAGATTCTGTTATTATGGCAGCAGGTACTTTTATACAAGGAGCAAGTCTTGAATTATCTGGTGATGCACCTATCCGTTCTCCATATATTGCTTATGTTCAAGGTGGGCTTACCTACCACCATGTAAAATGGGGGATATTAACGGCTATCGAGATGATGGTAGACAAGGGGATTTTATCTATTGCTTAATCATATATTTTGTTTGCATTTTAGGAAAGAGGCTATATTTTGATGTGAGAGATGCCTCTTTATTTTTTATAATTTTATATGTAAGTTTTTCTAACATATTATTGACAATAAAACTAACATGAATTAAAATAAAACCATTATATGATAAGGATATATGATAAGGAGAGTTTTCATGAATGATTTTGAACGAAGAAATCGACCGCTATTTCCGATTAGTATTGTAATGGAACTTACGGAATTGTCTGCTCGACAAATTCGTTATTATGAAGACCAAGGTTTGATAAAACCAGCAAGAACCAAGGGTAGGCAACGTCTCTTCTCATTCCATGATATTGACCATCTATTAGAAATAAAAAGTCTGTTAGATAAGAAAGTAAATATAGCAGGAATAAAGGAAATTCTCTTAAGAAATGAAATAGAGCAACAAGAGCTTGAAATGAAACAATTACAACAAACACAACGGTCTGAGATCTCAAAGACAGAATTACGACAAATTTTAAAGAGAGAAATTTTACAACAAAAGCCAGGTCAGACTTCGCTAATCCAGGGGGAGTTATCGAGATTTTTCCATTAAAACTTAAATGCGACTGCATTTGAGAATAGATAAAAAGGAGAGTATGAAGATGTCCAAATTTAGTAGAGAAGATATTATTAGGATGGCAAAGGAAGAAAATGTACGCTTTATTCGTTTAATGTTTACTGATTTAATGGGTTCTATTAAGAATGTTGAAGTACCTGTGAGTCAACTGGAAAAAGCATTGGATAATAAAATCATGTTTGATGGATCTTCTATAGAGGGATTTGTTCGTATCGAAGAATCTGATATGTATCTGTATCCTGATCTTGACACTTGGGTTGTTTTTCCATGGGGATCTGAGGAAGGAAAAGTGGCACGTTTAATTTGCGATATTTATATGCCAGATGGTACTCCGTTTGAAGGGGATCCAAGGGGAATTTTAAAAAGGGCTTTAAAAGAAGCTGAAGAATTAGGTTTTACTGCTATGAACGTTGGACCAGAACCAGAATTCTTTCTATTTAAGACGGATGAAAAAGGAGAACCTACGTTACAATTAAACGATAATGGAGCTTATTTTGATTTAGCTCCTGTAGATTTAGGTGAAAACTGCCGACGAGATATCGTACTTACTTTAGACAGAATGGGATTTGAAGTTGAGGCTTCTCATCATGAAGTAGCTCCAGGTCAGCACGAGATTGATTTTAAATATGCTGATGCTGTTCGTACTGCAGATAACATTCAAACTTTTAAGCTAGTCGTAAAAACGATAGCTCGTAAACATGGTTTACATGCTACCTTTATGCCAAAACCCTTATATGGTGTGAATGGCTCAGGAATGCATAATCATCTTTCTTTATTTAAAGGTAATGAGAATACATTCTATGATCCAAACGATTCATTGGGGTTATCTGAAACAGCTAGATACTTTATTGCAGGCATACTTAAACATGCGCGTTCATTAGCAGCAATAACAAATCCAACAGTGAATTCATATAAAAGATTAGTTCCAGGTTACGAAGCTCCAGTATATGTTGCTTGGTCCGCACAAAATAGAAGTCCTTTAATTCGTATCCCTGCTTCCCGAGGTTTAAGTACGAGAATTGAAGTGCGTCATCCAGATCCATCAGCCAATCCATATTTAGCTTTAACTGTACTATTGAAAGCAGGATTAGATGGAATTAAGAATAAAATCAAATTGCCAGCTCCTGTCGATCGTAACATTTACGTTATGACAGAGGAAGAACGAATTGCAGAAGGAATAGATAATTTACCAGCAACTTTATTAGAAGCTATTCATGAACTTTTAAAGAATGAAGTCATTCTATCTGCGCTAGGTAGCCATGCAGTGGAGCATTTTGTTGAGGCTAAACAAATTGAATGGGATCTATTTAGGACCCATGTTCATCAATGGGAAAGAGACCAATATATGAAGCTATATTAAAAAATTAAATCTATTCTTAATTTAAAATGAAATCCCCCTTCATCCTTATGGAGAAGGGGGATTTATAGTAGAATTACTAATGTTAGTGAATATTTCTAAATAATCCAATTACCTTTCCTAAAATAGTCACTTGTGGTAATAAAATAGGTTTCATCGTTGAGTTTTCAGGTTGAAGTCGAATATGGTTTTTTTCTTTAAAAAATCTCTTAACCGTTGCTTCTCCCTCATCAGTCATGGCTACGACAATTTCCCCATTATTAGCTATAGGTTGCTGGCGAACAATCACATAATCTCCGTCATATATACCGGCTTCAATCATGCTTTCTCCTTGAACAACAAGCATATAAACGTCATCACCATTTACAATACTAGCAGGTAGTGGGAAATAATCTTCTACATTTTCAATGGCAGTGATAGGCTCTCCAGCAGTAACCTTTCCTATCAATGGAACTCTAACCATCTCTTTGTCCATCTTAGGTAAATCATCATCTACCAAAATCTCAATAGCCCTAGGCTTTGTAGGATCTCTTCGAATTAAGCCCTTCTTTTCTAATCTAGACAAATGCCCGTGTACTGTTGAACTAGAGGCTAAACCAACAGCTTCTCCAATTTCTCTAACTGATGGGGGATAACCTTTTTCTTTCACCTTTTGTTTAATAAAATCAAAAATTGCCTTTTGTCTGTTCGATAAATTATTCATCATCATTCACCTCTGAAATACCATATCTTTCTTGTTTTTTATTATAACATAAATCAATCGATTGCGCAAACACTCGTTCGAAATTTTAGCTTGACAAGAACATTTGTTCTAAAATATAATAAAATTATAATTAAGAATAAATGTTCGGAGGGTTCTTATGAAAAGGATTTTAATAGTTTTATTTGTTATTTTAATAACGTTTGTGATCTCAACAATCGTGTATGGAAAGGAAATTAATCAGAAGAAAACGCCACAATACATTGAAGTAATTGTCCAAGAAGGTGATACATTATGGTCAATAGCCAAACCTTATTACAATGGCAAAATGGATTTTAGGGAATTGATATACAACATTCGAGAATTAAATGAATTATCAGAAGCAATGATTTATCCTGGCCAAGTGCTTAAGATTCCTCTAGACTAATTTATACTAAAATATTCTTCTTTTAGACATAATGTATTATAAAGGAGGGATAAGATGATACCTGGGTTTCCTAATGATATTCCAAGGGTAGATCCGCATTTTTTTCCACAAGAGGAATACCAGATAAGTCGAGTGAATGTGAATGAATCAACTGGAAGAGAGGAAGTCCTCCATTATTCTTATGGTCGATTTGATGATTTCAATCCATATCATCATGTTGAAACTTTAATCAATGGATACCTTCCATATGATTAGATAGGTTAATTTTTTAAACAAAGAGTAACCGCGTGTTACTCTTTACTATTTTCACCATCAGCACATTCTTGCATTGATTAAATTTCAAACTTTCATTATAATCATTTAACGTAGCACCCTATTATAGTGAAAGGAAGATATATAAAAATGAATCAATCTACGAAAATCTTTTTAGCGATGATACTTGGTATAGGGGCAGGATTTTTTATCAACCTTCTAGTTCCTGATGAAATGATTCAATTTTTGGATAAAAACATTCTGCATCTAGTAGGCGTTGGTTTTATTAAATTGATCCAATTTATAGTAGTACCATTGGTGCTTGTTTCATTAGTAACGAGTATGTCAAGTTTGGGTGACATCAAGAAAATAGGGAGATATAGCATTAAATTACTGTTTTTATATATCTTTACCTCAGTTATTTCTCTTATCATTGGTTTGATTGTGGCTTATGTTTTAAAACCAGGAATAGGCGTAGAAATGCTTCAACAAAAGGTTGAAGGAAAGCAAGGCCTTCCTTTATCTGAATGGCTATTAAGTATTATTCCTAGCAACCCTTTTGAATCGATGAGCACAGGCCATATGGTTCAAATTATTATAACGGCATTATTGTTAGGATTAGGAGTTACTCTTGCAGGAGAAAAGGGAAAACCGTTTTCTGTCTTTATCGATAGTGCAAATGAAGTTATTTTTAAGATTATGGGAATTATCTTAAGACTAGCACCTATAGGCGTTTTTTCCTTAATGGCTTCTGTGATTGCAACACAAGGATTAGGGATCATTAAGAGTTTATCATTGTATGTGATTGGATTAATCATAGCAATTTTATTGATGGCATTTGGAATTTATAGTATTCTTTTAATTGTTACAGGACAAAATCCGATTAAGTTTTGGAAGGCATTTTATCCAGCTTTTGGACTTGCATTTGGAACAGCTAGTAGTAATGCGACTCTTCCATTAGCAATGGATAATGCTGAGCATCGTTATGGTATGAAAAAGGAACTTGTTAGTTTCGCTATTCCTTTTGGAGTTTCCCTCAAAAAAGATGGTGCTGCGATTCTACAAGGTTTCACAGCAGTTTTTGTTTCTCAGATGATCGGTGCTAATTTGAGTATAAACCAAATTATTGCAGTTTTTGTAAGTGCGATCTTAGTTTCATTAAGTACTGCTGGTGTTCCTGGAGCAGGAATTATTATGATGTCTACTGTGCTAAGTGCTGCAAATTTACCGTTAGAAGCCATTGCGATTATAGCTGGTGTTGACCGTTTAACTGACACATTTAGAACAGCATTAAATGTGATTGGAGTCGTTGCAAATGCAGCGATTTTAGAGAAGTGGGAAAGGAGAACGACGTAGAAGAATGAAACAAGAAAAAATAGATCGAATTAATGAACTCTCTCGTAAATCTAAAACGGTTGGATTAACCGAAATAGAAAAAGAAGAGCAATCAAAACTTCGACAAGAATATATTGCCGCTTATCGTGAGAGTTTACGTGCACATTTACATTCTATTAAAGTCATAGATGCAAATGGAAACGACATTACACCAAATAAATTAAAAGAAGCTAAATCAAAACGAAATTTTCATTAAAGAAAAGAGGAGGGTGCAGATAGATAGAAACCCTCCTTTTTGTATTCATAGGGAACTTTAAAAGTAATTGAAATATGAAAAAAAGCTATATTAGCTTATAGTTCTAAAAAATATGGTAAAATAGAAATATATAATAGCTTAAAATATAATAATTAGGGGTGAAAGGGTATTGTTATCTAGAAATTTAGACAAAGCAAGAGAAGCATACAAGAGTAATAATAAAGAAGCAAGTAAAATTGTACATCAACAAAGAAAACATGCTCCTGAAGGACATAACCAAGAACAAGGCCAATACATAAAAAGTTTTATATATGGTGGGTTAGATGGTATAATTACAACTTTTGCAGTTGTTGCTGGAGTTGCTGGTGCACAGCTTTCTTCAGGTATTGTGCTAATCATGGGTTTTGCTAACCTGATTGCGGATGGCCTCTCAATGGCAATTGGTGACTATTTAAGTACAAAAGCTGAAAATGAATTTAAACAGTCAGAAAGGGAACGAGAACTTTGGGAAGTGGAAAATTTTCCAGAGGGGGAAAAACAAGAGTTAATTGAACTTTATGTGGCAAAAGGAATGGATGAATCTGACGCTAAAGTCGTTACTGAGATTATTTCCAAAAATAAAGAAGCCTGGGTTGATATTATGATGGTTGAAGAATTAGGGATTTTAGAAGAAAATGAATCACCTGTAAAAAATGCGATTGTAACTTTTATTTCGTTTTCTGTTTTTGGTTTTATTCCATTAGTTATTTATGTAGTTGCAGGTTTTACACCAGGGATTCAAAACTTCACATTTCTTATCGCAATCATTCTTACTGGATTTACTTTATTTATTTTAGGTGCATTAAAAGTAAAGTTTGTTGACAAGCATTGGTTTGCATCCGGGTTAGAAATGCTAATTGTCGGTGGGATCGCTGCTGCTTCAGCTTATGGAATAGGGATTTTATTATCAGGATTAGCGTAAATGATATTACAACGAAAAAACAGTTATATTGTTTAAAGAATAAATCATTATTTATGGACACCAAAAGACGGTGTTCTTTTTTATTTATATCTATATGAGTGACCTTCGATTTGTCCTCTACATATTTTAATAATGACAAATCATGAGAGGGGATAAAACATGGGTATAATTAGTTTGATTTTAGTAGCAACTGCAGTGAGTATTGATGGATTTTGGGGTGGATTTTCTTTTGGATTACGCAAAATCAAAATCTCATATTTTTCCTTATTGATTATGTCATCCTGGTCTGTAGTTGGTACGATAATCACAATGAGATTAGGCAATAAGTTGCAAGACTATATTTCATTAAATATGGGTAAATATATTGGTGCGATATTATTGCTTTTGTTAGGATTATTCACCTTAAAAGAAGGTCTTAAACAAAAAAAAGAGGCAAATATTAACAGGAACGTAATTAGCAATCTTAAAGTAAGAAATTTAATTAAAGTGATAAATAATCCGATTCTAGCCGATATTGACCAAGAAAACGATATTAAGCCGATAGAAGGCATGATATTAGGGATTGCTGTAGCCATGGATGCTTCCATTGCTGCATTTACTTTATCTTTTTTTAATTATAATCCATTTCTAACATCATTTTTATTTGGACTCATGCACTTTATTCTTATCGGCATGGGTAATATACTGGCCAGAAAAAATATAATCAATGTTTTTGCTGAAAAATTTTCATTATTGCCCGGTATTATTTTAGTGACTCTTGCCATTATTAGGTTAATATAAAATTTAAAATTTAATATAGAGGAAAAAAGTAGATCATAATAATATTATGTTAAGTAATAGCTGAGAAAAAATAATGAATAAATATAATTTAATGACACAAATTATAGACTATTTACATGTAGGCAAAACTGAAATAAATCCTGTTTAGAATTTGAAGAAACAGATCGTTAGGGGATTAGAAGATTATATATAAACTTCATAACAAATTTTGAGGAAAAATAGTATTTTTTAACGTCCTATAATATATATTATGTTAACTAGAAACAAAAATTATGAGGACGAAACCTGTATTTATGGTAAATGAGTAGAATCAACACAGTCGATTTCAACCGAGTACGGCTTAATATCCAGAAGTGGAGTTTGATTTAAAGCTTCCAATCCTTTTACAGTTATTTTATTACCTTCAATTTTAATTACCTCTGCAATAGAAAAAGCGATTGGGTTGGGTCGATTAGGAGAACGAGTAGCAAATACTCCTTTTTTTTCATTGCCTTCTCTAGGTTTGATAAACAGTGGATTTCTTCGATTTGCTCGATCAAACCAATAAAGGATAATCAGATGGGAGACGTTTTCTATTCCTTTCATGCCTTCCATATACTCGACAAATACTTCTATTACTTGTGTTTCATCAGATAACCTTCCTTGTCGTGGAGCATCGAATCTTTCTTTGTAATTGCTATGGATGACACCGATTTGAACCAATTCCATTTTACTCACCTCATTTTATTAACTTTTCTTTGGTATAAATTTCCTTATCCTCAATATATCGAAAGACTTAGTTTTTGTTCGAATAAAAAGATAACTTTTCGAAAAGATAATTTTGACTCTAACGTTACTACTTTTGTAATCAATAACCCCTTTCCTGACAAAAAGAACTTCCCAATTAGGTAGTCCTTTTATCTATGAATAGTCGTTCATTTCAATGCTGAAGTATTTTAATTTTCAATTCATTCCCCTTCGCTACGATTGAAACTTTTCCACCAATCGGAAATGTAATCTGAGGATAAGTATGTCCAAAATCGACATCTGCAATGACGGGTATGGTATCTAGTTCCTTCTTTGACTTAATGATCTTCTTCAATATCTCCCTGCTCATCTCAGATTTCTTTTGGAATCTACCAAAAACAATCCCTCTAACCTCTTCGAATCCTTTTTGGTGAATCAACGATTGTAAATCCCGATCAAAATTTTCGGGGAAAGTGAGTTCGTCATCTTCTAAGAAAAGTATGGTGTTTTTTAAACTCGGCATGAAGTCAGTTCCTTGCAACAAATTCAATGTACATAGATTTCCACCAATAATAACTCCTTCTGCTTTGCTTTCATTAATGACATACCAACCGTTATTCTCAATAAACGTTCGATTATCTTGATCCAAATACCATGGATCATCACTCCAAAAATCCGACGGTTTTACCTCTATGATTTCATCTGTCATCAGTGCTTTTTGAAAATAATCGATGGTATATTCCATTCCTTTTAATATTCCGAACGTAGAAAAGTGAGGGCCTGAATAAGTGGTTAATCCAGTTTTGGTATATATCGCATTACCTAATGCTGTAATATCTGAATAACCACAAAGTATCTTTGGATTTGCTTGAATTAATGAATAATCGAGATACTTCAATATTTGATTACTATTATGGCCACCGATTGAAGTTAGAATGGCTTTCACGTTGGGATCTGAAAAAGCATTATGTAGGTCTTCAATTCTCGATTCTATAGAGGAAGAATGAAATTCATCACTTTCATAACAATGCTCTTCAAACGTCACATGGAATCCGAGCGATTCAAGGCGTTCTATGGCTATTTTTTGATTTGCTTGGTTAACGACAGATAAACTTCTTGATGGAGAAACAACACGAATTTCATCCCCTCGTTTTAATTTGTTTGGTATCATGTTCGCAACCTCTTGTAATAATAAAAACGATTATTTGTCTTCACGAAGTAGATATTTATTGCCATCTTGGTCTTTAAACGAAAACATTTTCCCATACGGCATCTTCATCATTTCCCCTACTTCAACACCATTTTCCTTCATTTTTGTGAAAGCATTTTCTATGTCAGTGGTACTTAGTATGACATTTGGATGGCAAACGTTCATAGATGGATTTTGAGCCTTCATTACATTTTTGTCATATAAAACAAATGTCGTAAATTCACTCTCACTTGGACCCACTTCTAACCATGTCATATTTGGTCCCATTGGCTGTTCAAATTTAACTACAAAATTTAATTTTTCTGTCCAAAACTTTTTTGCTTCCTCTTGATTATTTACATATAACGTGATTTTTCCGATTTTATTAATCATATGTATGACCTCCTAGAAAATATCGTGAATTAATATAATTTCCCGTATGCCCTATTTTATCACTAAAATGTTACTTTTGAAACTTCACAGAAAACTTATCTGTACATGGTTTAATAAAAATTTGAGCATGGAATAACCATGTTCTAAATTTTAGCTTAATGAATTATCATCCGAATTATCATCATTTTTCACACCATTTCAAATGCATTTTATTAACGAAGAAGTCCTGCAACACTTTCTTTTTCTAGTATTTTTTTAAATACTGATCGATTTCCCAGTGATGTACTTCCCTTGCGAATTGATCGGCTTCTAACTGTTTTGCCTCAATGTATGTGGTAAATGCGTGTTCACCCATTACTTCCTTTACTAGTATATCCTTGCGCATATATTCTAACGCTGAATGTAGGTCTCTAGGGTATCTCTCTGTTTCTAACACTGGTAGATTTTCGATAACGTCAGTTACATCTCCATCAAATTCTTCTGGAGGAGTCATTCCCTTTTTGATCCCCTCTAACCCTGCTTTTAACATTACTGCAAAGACTAAATATGGGTTTGCGGTTGGGTCAGGGTTTCTTAACTCGATTCTTGTTCTCTTTCCACGTGCATGGGGAATTCGAATGAGTGCAGATCGATTTCCTCTCGACCAAGAGATATTCGTAGGTGCTTCAAACCCAGGAATTAACCGTTTATAGGAATTAATTGTCGGGTTCGTAATCGCCGCCATTCCTTTTGCATGATTTAGTAAACCCCCAATATAATTCTTTGTAATCTTGCTAAGTTCTAAAGGATCTTGTTTATCATAAAACACATTGTTTCCTTCTTTATCCTGTAATGACTGATTACAGTGCATGGCATTACCATTTTGATTGGCAAATGGCTTCGGAATAAATGATGCGTATAATCCATGCTTATTTGCAATGTTTTTCACAATCATTTTGAACATCATCCATTTGTCAGCAATAGATAACGCATCACCGTATTTGAAATCCACCTCATGTTGTCCAGGTGCAACTTCATGATGGGCTGCTTCAATATGAAAACCAAACTTTTTCATCGTGAGAATAATGTCTTGACGTGCATCTTCCCCTTTATCTATTGGAGATAGATCAAAATACCCTGCATGATCGTGAATGTTAAAAATCGGTTCTCCTTTTTCATCCCGATAGAACAAAAAGAATTCCCCTTCAGCACCTACATTAAATTGGTAGCCCATTTCTTCTGCTTCTTTTAACACTCTTTTTAAAGTATTGCGCGGGCATCCCATAAATGGTTTTCCATCTGTTCCATATACATCACAAAAAAAGTGAGCCACTGATTTTTCATTGGGCCTCAAAGGAAATACTTGAAATGTTGTTAAATCTGGCTTCAAATACATATCGGATTCCTCAATTCGTGCAAATCCATCAATCGAAGAACCATCAAACATCAATTTCCCATTCATCGCATCATCTAATTCGTCTTTATGAATAGTCATATTCTTCGCAAATCCAAAAATATCCGTAAAAATTAACCGAATGAATTCGATGTTATGTTCCTTTACTTTTTTCCAAATGAGTTCTTTTGCCTGTTGCTCTACATTTAATTCCAAGGTAGAAGCCACGAGAACCAACCACTCCCATCATATATTTTTTACTTTGTATCGATTATCCATTAATCGCTTTCACAGATTGTTTCTCTTTTTCCCATACAACCTGCTGCCGTTTTTTCTTTGGTTTGTTCCAATATTGTTCATTTCCTGGTAGATCATCAAACCAAGTTGCATCTTTTGGGCAATCAAGTACCATGAATTTCCCATATTCGCCATGTTTAGATTGATGATATTTTAAATAAGCTTTGCCATCTTCAATCGCTAGGATTTCAATTTTGCCAGAAGAATGACTCATAGATAAACGCACCCGTTTTCCTAATCCGGATGTTCTTGCTTTTGCTTGTTCTACAATCCGGTATACACGTTCAAGTGGAAGAACAAAGTCATGGTTTCCAGCAACAGGGCGGTTGATAAAGAAATAATATGGAGTAACACCTGCCCAGGATAACTTATCTAATAATTCACCAAGAACTACAGGGTCGTCATTAATTCCTTTTAGAATAGGGGTTTGATTGACTATAATCGCCCCTGCTTCATGCAATGCCTGAAATGCCTTTTTCGCTTCGTAAGTAATTTCTTGTGGGTGATTAATATGTGCCATGATATAGATGCGTTTTTCTGGGGTTGAGAACTCTTTGATCAGATCTAATAATGATTGATCTTCGTAAATCCTCATGGGGTTAAAAACAGGGAGTTTGGAACCTAGACGAATAACTTTGACATGGGCAATCGAACGAAGTCGTTCAATAATCATTCGTAGCTTTAGGGTTGCAAGGATAAGTGAATCTCCTCCTGTTAACAACACATTATTGATTTCAGGATGTTCACTGATATATTGAATTCCTAGTTCTACATCACTCATTGCTTCTTTAATATCATTTCGGAATAACCGTTTTCGGAAGCAATAACGACAATAAGCACCACACACTTCAGAGACAATTAACAGTGCAGTGGTTTTGTACTTATGCTGACATCCAGGGACGACATAATTGGACTCTTCATCGGAAGCATCCCAACGACCATATTCCATCAATTCGCCTTGATTAGGAATCACCAATCTTCGTATTGGATCGTTCGGATCTTTCCAATTAATCAGACTTAAGTAATACTCATTGGCTCGAAATGCAAATTTTTTGGTAATTCGTTTAAGGATTTCTCTCTCCTCTTTTGGAATCTGAACAACTTGGTCAATGTCCGTAATATACTTTGGTTGTGCCATTAAATTCCTCCTTAGTTTTTATATTTTTTACTTACATTGTTTATTATAACAGCAAAATATGTAAATAGTCAAAAAATACATAAAATTATAATACTGTTCATATCCAAAATCAACTTCTTCACAATATTTTTCGATTAATCCATCAAACGTTTCTAAGAATTTTGGCTCCATCGTCTACACTTTAGTAAAGAAGAATCAACCTTTTAATTGTTAACCTATTTAATAATTATGGTTGACATATATTTTAGAGCGTATTATGATAATTCTAAATTAATCGACAATATAGGGGGAGATTTTGATGAGTACAAGAAATTGGGTTTTTGCTGCGATGATGGCTACTATTACTGCCATTCTGGCACAATTAAGCATTCCGATTGGACCAGTACCGATTACTTTATCTATTTTTGGTGTATATCTAGCGGCTGGACTACTTGGCGCTAGACTGGGAACAATCTCTATGATTATCTACGTTCTTTTAGGTGCCATCGGAGTTCCTGTGTTCGCTAATTTTTCTGGAGGGGTTCATGTTTTATTAGGGAAAACGGGTGGTTATCTTATTGGTTATATTGTGGCTACATACCTTATTGGAAAACTGTTTGAAAACTCGAAGGGTAAATCTTTACGTTATCGTTCGACACATTTTGTTATTATCTCTTTAATAGGTCTTATCTTTATCTACTTATTTGGGGCAGTGCAGCTTAAGTTAATCCTTCATCTTTCTTGGTCTAAAGCTTTTGAATTTGGTGTAGCCCCATTCATACTACTTGATATCGTGAAAATCGTATCGCTTCAATGATCATTATCCCAATTAAACAAAGTCTCAAAGCGTCTAATTTAGTATTTGAATAAAGCAACTAGTTAAAAGAAATGGGGGAATTATATGATTCAAACCTTAAAGGAGAAAGTTATATCAGGCCATTTCATTTCAAAATATGAAGCTATCTCTTTATCGAATATTGAGGGCACAAATCTAGAAGAACTTTTAAATGCAGCAAACGAGATACGAGAATTTTATTTAGGTAATCAAGTAGATTTATGTACGATTATGAATGCAAAATCTGGCAGTTGCTCTGAAAACTGTAAATTTTGTGCACAATCTGGTCATTATAATACCGACGTTGAACAATATCCCTTAGTAGACGCGGATACTGCATTATCTCAAGCAAAAAAGGTTGAACAACAAGGAGCTCATCGTTTTTCACTTGTGACAAGTGGTAAAGGAATTGGTGATCGCGATTTCACTCAAATTTTAGGTGTTTACAAAATATTAAAAGATAACACATCAATTCAACTCTGTTCTTCCTTAGGTATTATTTCTTTTGATAAAGCAAAATCATTAAGAGAAATCGGCGTAATCACCTACCACCATAACCTAGAAACAAGTCGCCATTTTTACCCATTTATTTGTACGACACATAGCTATGATGATCGAATTAAGACGATAAAACAAGCACAAAATGCTGGACTTAACATTTGTAGTGGTGGAATAATCGGAATGGGTGAAACAATGGAAGACAGAATTGACATGGCTTTAGATTTACAACAATTAAATGTAAAATCGGTTCCAATTAATATTTTAACGCCAATACCTGGTACCCCACTAGGTAATACACCGCCTTTAGAAACCAGTGAAATTTTAAAAACAATAGCCATTTTTCGTTTTATACTTCCTACCGCTCATATCCGTCTAGCAGGCGGAAGAAAACTATTAGGTATGAACCAAGCTAAAGGTTTTCAATCTGGAGCAAGCGCTGCGCTTGTGGGAGATTATTTAACTACGGTAGGAAACAAAATTACTGACGATATAAAAATGTTAAAACAAATGGGATATGAAGTAACAAGGGAACTTGTCGTGTAAGCGATAAATTTTTTTATTCATTAACTCTGCGTGAATGAGTCCAATGTCCTAAAATTAAGATTTCTTCATTGGTTGCCCGTTAGCTACTAGGCTACTAGGTGACTTGGCTCTTACCTAGGTTAGATTTTTATTAACTAGCAATTAATGGCTTGCTGGGCACGCAAAATAACAAAAACCCCTTCTCACAATCGTCAAAAAAATATACGATTGTGAGAAGGGGTTTTGATATTAATCATATTTTCCTTAAATTTCCAATATCTCTTGCAATTCTTCTTTAGTTAAGCTTGTAATCATTTGTTCACCAGTTTGAATCACTTTTTCAACTAGTTCTTTTTTCCGTTGCTGCAATTCGTAAATTTTCTCCTCGATTGTGCCACTGGTGATAAGGCGCATGACTTGGACGATTTTTTTTTGTCCCATCCGATGTGCTCGCCCTGTTGCTTGTTCTTCTACGGCAGGGTTCCACCATAAATCAAAGAGGATTACCGTGTCTGCGCCTGTCAGATTTAAGCCGGTTCCTCCCGCCTTTAATGAGATTAAGAAGATCTCCTTTTCCCCACGATTGAAATCATCAGCCATCAAAACTCGTTCTTTGCCTGGTGTTTGGCCATCAAGATAAAAATAGTCCAATCCCGTCTCCTGCAATCTTTGGCCAATGATTTGAAGCATGCTTGAAAACTGTGAAAAGATTAATAATCGATTCCCGTTTTCTAACGAGGTCTCTACTAATTCTATGAGCTGTTCTAACTTTCCTGATTCACCTGTATAGTTCTCCAAAAAAAGCCCTGGATGGTTGCAAATTTGTCTAAGTCTAGTAAGACCGGCCAAAATTTTGATTCGGTCTTTATTAAACCCACCCGATTGGATTGATGCTTTAGTTTCATTTCGAATTTTCTCCAAATAGCCGAGATATAACTCTTTTTGCTGTTTTGTTAGCTCAGATACTTGAACGGTTTCGATTTTATCAGGAAGTTCTTTTAGAACGTCTTTCTTTACACGTCTTAAAATAAATGGTCGAACCATTTTTGAGATTTTCTCAGGCGCAATGGATTTAAAAGCCGATTTATTTGGGAAAAATCCCGGTAAAATGACTTGGAAAATAGCCCACAACTCATCAATCGAGTTCTCAATCGGTGTTCCGCTAAGGGCAAAACGTTGACTTGCTTGAATCTCCTGTACGGCTTTAAAAATCTTCGTCGTTGGATTTTTCATCGCTTGTGCTTCATCTATGATAAAGACAGAAAATTGCTTTTTTTTGTATAGGTCAATATCTTGGCGCAACATAGGATAAGAGGTAATCCAAACATCGATTTCGTTTGAAAATTGAATAAGTTCTTTTCGTTCCTCTGGATTGCCGTCAATAATTCTTACTTTTAATTCAGGAGAAAACTTTTGAAATTCATTTTTCCAATTGTAGATGAGGGATGCAGGAGCAACGACCAACATAGGTTGAAGCTCTTTTTTCTCTTTTTTTTCTGATGTCATAAAAGTTATGGCCTGAATGGTTTTACCCAGTCCCATATCATCAGCGAGGATTCCTCCTAAGCGGTAATGAGACAATGTTTTCATCCATTGAAAGCCAAAATTCTGATAATCTCGTAACGATGCCTGTAATGATTGGGGTATATCGAAATCTAACTGATCAGGATTTTTAAAATTTTTAATGAAATGGCGAAAGGTTTTCCCGAATCGAATAGATGAATCTCGACTACTGCTAACAATGTCATCAATCAGCATTCCTTTAAATAACGGTCGTTTGATCTCACCCTTTTGTAATTCTGATTTACTAATGTCTAGCTCATCGATCAATTGATGAATGGTTGCGAAATCGTCATCATCAATGGGAACAAATGTCCCATTATGAAGTCGATAATATCTCTTCTTTTCTATGACTGATTGAAGGATATTTTGGACATCTTGCTGGTCTATTCCACTAATATCAAAACGAACATCAAGCCAATCCCCGCTCGAATCAAGATCAATAGAAACAACAGGCTTTTGCTGTTCTGGAATCATTAATAAGCGAGCGGAACGGGTCAAGTAAATTTCCGCTTTATCTTCAAGGAGAGGTAAGGTATGGTAGAGGAATTGATAGAGATCATCCTCTCCTACAAGGTATAACTCTTTTCCATTATATTTCAATGGAGCGCCTTCCAAAATGCTCATGATTTCTTGTTCTTTGACAATATCACGAATCAGAATGGTCTCCTGATTCTCCGTAGTCTCTGTCGTTTCTAATAAAAATGGGTTGAGTATCCGATCCCCATATTGATATTCTAAGTTCACATTTAGGATATCCTGGTTATAATCAATCCATATTTTCGTTTTAAGATCCGGTGCAAGAATTTGATCAGAAATGGTTTCGTCAATTGTCAAAGTGCCGATTTCTTCAAGTGCAGGTGTGACATTGGATAAGAATGGTTCAATTTGATCTTTAGAGATAAGTAAAGAACTATCTCTCTTATTTTTCATGAGAGAAAAGAAATCTTTCATTAGTTTTTGTTGAATAGCAGAAAGTTTATAAAATGTCCCTTTAAAATACAAATATCCATACGGTTCAAATAATATAGCTGATGTTATATCGTTTAGCTTTAATTCGAAATCCTCTTCCTTCCCCTTTTGTAACTCAAAGGAAAACGGTAACTCTTCTTCATTACAAACGTCAATGGTTGGAACCGAATGGGGTGGATATTCAAACCTTGTCTCTCGATCTTTTAATTTCAACAGCAGTTCGTCTACAACGATTGGGGGGATGATCATTTCTCGACTTTCAGTATACGAAGTATGTCTTTGATAGGGCGATGCATCTAGATACAATTGTTCATTTTTTGCAATGGCACGTAAAATTTTCAAAATCTCTTCATCTTCTTTAGAAAAAGCATGTTCAGCTGGTTCATAACTAAAATTTGCCGTAAATACATAGGATTCATGATCACTGGCTCTTAGGAAATCCTTTATATTTTTTACTACGTATGTTCGGTTTAGTCCCGTTTTCATCTCAATCGTCAGGTAATTTTCACTATAATAGGGATAATGAGATTTTGCTTTTAAGATATACTCCACCATAAGTTGATCTTTAGCAGAATTGGTATTTCGAATCTCAGTGTATTGTCTTTGAGAAAAAGTCTCAATGAATCGTGTCGTTTGTTCATTGTCTCTTTTTCTAATCGGGTTCTCTTTTAAATGGACGTTTTCTATTTGTTCACGATGTCTCACCATCTCTAGCAAAACAGCAACCTCATGCTTACACTGCCCAAATTGTTCATAAGCCAAGCAATCACAACTAGAGTCTATATAGTGATCATGCAGTTCTACCGTTACATAATAGGTATCATTACCAAGAACGTTCCCAACCCAACACTCATCTTTCGGTTCATAATATAAAGTTTTTACACGGCCTTGTTTAAAATAGGTAAGTCCCCGTTCATATGCTGTATGATTGAACATCTGTTTAATGGTTTCTTTTGATAAAATTGAAGCTGTAGGTGTCATTTGGCATCACTTTTCCCTTTGATTTATCACAATATAACCAATATACAATGATTTCTTCTTTTCAAAAAAGGTTAAAAAAAGATTAACTTTTATATATTATTCATCAAGATCCACATTGTGGTATACTTGTTGAACATCTTCTATATCTTCCAATGCATCAATCAATTTTTCAAATTGTGCTTGTGCTTCTTCTGAAAGTGTTAGTTCATTTTGTGCAAGCATGGTTATTTCTGCAACTGTAAAATCAGTTATATCTACTTTCTTAAATGCTTCTTGAATTGCATGGAACTGGTCAGGTTCCGCATAAATGATCACTGCTTCATCTTCTTCTAAAATGTCACGTACATCTACATCTGCTTCCATTAATATTTCAAGTACTTCATCTGCTGTTTTACCTTCAATACCAATGACAGCTGTTTCATCAAACATATATGATACAGATCCACTTACTCCCATGTTGCCACCATTTTTATTAAATGCAGCACGCACTTCTGCTGCAGTACGGTTCACATTATTTGTAAGTGCATCTACGATTATCATTGATCCATTTGGTCCAAAGCCTTCATAACGAAGTTCGTCGTAGCTTTCATCTGAGCCACCTTTTGCTTTTTCAATGGCACGGTCAATAATCGTTTTTGGAACATTGTATGTTTTTGCACGCTCGATTACGACTCTTAATGCCTGGTTTAATTCTGGATCTGGTTCCCCTTGTTTTGCTGCGACATAAATTTCGCGTCCAAACTTTGCATATATACGACTCGTATTTGTATCTTTTGACGCTTTTTTGTCTTTAATATTGTTCCACTTACGACCCATCATGTTCACTCACTTTCAATTTAAATCTACACAAAAATATTAATATGATATAGCTGCTTCTTCAATATGAAGATGCAGCATTTCACTAGATTATATTATACATTAATTGCATAATTTGTACGAGTTTATTAACCAAAAATACTGACGGTAATTTAATTATAGGTCTCAAAAAAAGCAACGTGTGAAGATTACACGTTGCCCATTAAATAATTATAGTATATTTTATTGATAACTACTGTGTTCTTTCTTAGGATCATACGATTGTTCCGCCATTGATATGGATTACTTGACCAGATACATAATTTAAATCGTCAGATGCCAAATAAACATATGCTGGAGCTAATTCGAATGGTTGCCCTGCTCTTTTGATTGGTGTATTGATACCAAACATCTCAACATCAGCTCCTTTTGTCGCTGAATAGTCGATTAATTGTTTATGACCTTCATACGCTGTAATAGAAACAGTATTAATAATTGTGCTACCTTGTTGAAGGTAAGGTAGTACAGCTTTAACCATATAAAAATTGGCAAAAACATTCGTTTGAAAGGTGTGAATCAGTTGGTCTGACGTAATATTAAGAATGCTTTTTTGAGGATATTGTACTGCCTGATTATTGACTAGGATGTCTACTTTTTTAAATGTTTGGATCGTTATATGTACAACAGTCTGAGAAAAGCTCTCATTACGCAAATCACCGGGAATAGCCAAACAATTTCTTCCATGTTGCTTAATTTTTTCTGTTGTTTCAGTAACATCCTGATGTTCATTATGATAGACAATGACAACATCTGCTCCCTCCTTAGCGAATGCAATTGCTACCGCCCTACCGATACCACTATCACCACCAGTTATAATTGCAACTTTATTCTTTAATTTTCCACTTCCAACATAGTTAGGATTTTCGAAGATTGGTTTTGGTTCCATTAAATATTCAAAAGTACATTTGTAACTTTTTCGTATCTTCAAGTCCCTTCTCAGTTAAAGGGCGAATTAAATCCTCTTTTGGGAAGCTATTCCTTTTTTGATGAGAAGGATTCAAGTATATGATGTCGAATTTCTTAATTTAGTTGATCATGTTGAACTATCGTTTTAAGTTAATTTACAAAGGAAGGAAGAGCCTCTATGATAAATCAAAAATTAGAAAAACTAAAGAATGATTGGCTTATTGAAATCACTATCCGAGAAATACAAGAGAAGCTAGAAAAAAATGAACTAACTTCTCAAGATTTGGTTCTCATGTACCTTTCTCGAATTGCTGAATACGATCAATCTGGCTCCAAAATCAACTCCATAATCGAAGTTAATCCAGAAGCTCTTCAGATAGCAGCCTTATTAGATTTCGAAAGAAAAGAAAAAGGCAGTCGTGGACCACTTCATGGAATTCCTGTTGTCATCAAGGATAATATCAATACGGCGGACAAAATGCACACCAGTGCAGGTTCATTAGCTTTAGCTAATTCTTATGCAACTGAAGATGCCTTTCTTGTGCGAAAACTTCGTGAAGCTGGGGCGATCATTTTAGGTAAAACAAACCTAACTGAATGGGCGAATTTCATGGCCGAAAATATGCCTACAGGATATAGTTCTAGAGGTGGCCAAGTAATGAATCCTTATGGTCCAGGCAAATTTATCGTTGGTGGGTCAAGTTCTGGTTCAGCAGCAGCTGTTGCAGCTAATTTTGCAGTGGTTTCAGTTGGTACTGAAACTTCTGGTTCTATTCTAAGTCCTGCTAGTCAAAACTCTTTAGTTGGTATCAAACCTACTGTTGGGCTTATTAGTCGTTCGGGGATTATTCCTATTTCACACACACAAGACACATCTGGGCCTATAGCTAGAACCGTGGAGGATGCAGTAATTCTATTAAATGTTCTTCAGGGTGTTGATCAAAACGATCCCATCACACTAAGTTCTGAACTACAAAAAATCGACTTTACCCAATTTTTAAAAGTAAACGGATTAAAAGGAAAAAGAATCGGAATCGCACGTGAGGTTTATTTTGACTACTTAAACGAATCGCAGTTAGAAGTGATGAATACGGCTATTCACCAATTAGCCAGTTTAGGTGCGGAAGTAATTGAGAACGTAACGATTCCTTCTACAAAAGAAAATTGGGATTATAACGTTTTAATATATGAATTTAAATCAGATCTCAATGCTTATTTAAAAACGCTAAATCCTTCACTAGGTATTCGTACCTTAGCTGATATTATTCGCTTCAATGAGCAAACAGGAGAATCCGCACTCAAATATGGGCAAAAAATCTTCATTGATTCAGAGAAGACAAGCGGAAATTTGACAGAGCCAACTTATTTGAATAGTTTGGAAAGGGATCAGTATTTATCCAAAGAAAAAGGTATTGATGCAGTCATGAAAGAGCATGATTTAGATGCAATCGTATTTCCGAATAACTTTGGCGCAAGCATCCCTGCAAAGGCTGGGTATCCTTCTATTACTGTTCCAGCAGGCTACACACAAGAAGGTGAACCGGTTGGAATAACATTTACTGCAAAAGCTTACAGTGAACCAACATTAATTGAAATTGCTTATTCATATGAACAAGCAACAAAACACAGAAAACCGCCAAATTTATAATATTTACGGAACATTTTCATACCTACAATATACAAAAGGCTGCATAAATGCGGCCTTTTTAATCATCTACTCATCCTATTTCGGTTATCACAGGAATCGATGCAAACTTGTCAAATTCCCTCATTTTGATTTTTAGTTCTTTTGTCGTTTGATAAGGGTCTTCAGATGACATAATCGTTGACATGACTGCAATATGATCGACTCCTCTTATAAGTAATTGTTCAATATTGTGTAAATGAATTCCTCCTATGGCTACAATAGGAATATTTACTTCTTGTTTTAGATTTTTAATAAAGGATATCCCCCTTGGTTTAAGCCCTTTCTTGCTATCTGTCTCAAAAATATGCCCTGCAAGAAGATAATTCACTTTTTTCTCAATTTTTTTCGCTTCTTGCAAATGGTGAATTGAAACGCCTATGACACCAGCAAAGTCGATTTCTGTTTTTATAAAGTTTTCATAACTTGTATGAAAGCCATCTGCTTGCACTTCTTTTGCAACTTCTAAATGATGGTTAATCACCAATTTTACCTGATTACTCTTTGTGATTTCTCTTATTTTTAATGCCAAGGGGAATAATTCTTTATTGGATAGATCTTTTTCTCGCAAAATAATGACATCGATACCACCATATATTGCTTTCTCGATGACATCTATGAAACTTCCTTTTTTTACAATTTTTCGATTCGTAATTAGATATAACATTATTCCTCATATCCTTACCCAATCTTTAAAAATCGGTTGATACCCTTTTTTGAAAATCGCTGTTCTGATTTGTTCCACACTTCGTTGATCATCGATCTCGAATTGCCCATCACCAGCATCTTCTATTGAATGTCCTCCCACTTCCGTTGATGAAGCAGCAGACATTCTTGTTACTCCTAAAGGAATCAAATTCTCACGAAATCCTTGGCGTTCTCTTGTTGAAATAGTCATCCCTACACGAGGTAAAAAGATACGTAACGCTAACATAAATTGCACCAAATTCTGATCAGTTACTTCGTATATATCTTCAAAAACCCCTACATGGGGACGAATCCGTGGGAAAGATACACTGAGTTCTACATCAGGGTAATTATTTTGTAAGTAATTCGCATGAAGGCCAGTTACGAAGGCTTCACTTCGCCATTCACCTAAACCTAATAATGCTCCTATATTTACATTGCGCATTTTAGCAATACATCCCCGCTCTGGGGCATCAAGTCGGAAATGGTAGTTACGTTTACGACCTGCAAGGTGAACTTTTCGATAAATTTCCTCATTATATACTTCTTGATATACGGTAAGGCTATCTACCCCAACTTCAATCAATTGTTGATATTCTTCTATGGTCAATGGAAAAATCTCGATCCCGATAGAATCAAAATATTTTTTCAAGATATGGACAGCTTGAATTACGTAAGTGAGTGGTGTATCTTTTTTCGATTCTCCTGTTAAAATTAAGAGATGTTTAAACCCCATACTAGCAATCGTTTTTGCTTCTTTTTCAATCTCATTTGCTGTTAATTGTTTTCTTTTGATTTGGTTATCAATACTAAAACTACAATAAGTACATTTATTCGTACAATAGTTAGAAAGATACATAGGAGTATACAATAAAACGGTTTTCCCAAAATGTTGAAGGGATAAGGTATGAGCTCTTTGCGCCATTAATTCCAAATGGTTCTCCGCTTTTGGAGATAATAATGCAAGAAATTCAATTTTATTGATTGGACGATCCTTGTGAATGATTTGTAAAATGTCTGAGTCGGTTAATTCTTCATAAAACTGTTCATAGTTAAAATTCTTATACTGGGAATATACATCAAAAAAACCCACATTAATTCACCTCTTCATATAAAAATCCTGTCAAAGGTGATGAAGGCTGAGCAAGTTGATGTTGTTCAACAAGTTTCGCATGGTAAGCGAGATACCCTGCTTTTACTGCTAAGGAAAAAGCCTTTGCCATCTGGACAGGATTTTCTGCTGTAGCAATAGCTGTATTGACTAATACTGCCGCTGCCCCCATTTCCATCGCTTCTGCTGCTTCTGATGGTTTTCCAATTCCCGCATCAACAATCACTGGGAGATCAATCTCATTGATTATGATTTGAACTAACTCTTTTGTTTTCAAACCACGGTTTGTTCCAATAGGAGCGCCTAAAGGCATAACTGCAGCAGCCCCTGATTCTACTAATCTTTTCGCTGCCATTAAATCAGGACTCATATAAGGAAGCACAACAAAGCCTTCTTTAGCTAAAATTTCAGTGGCTTTAATCGTTTCTGCATTGTCTGGCAAAAGATATTTATTATCTGAGATCACTTCAATTTTAATCCAGTTCCCTAATCCCATTGCTCTAGCAAGTCTTGCAATTCTCACTGCCTCTTCTGCATTTCTGGCTCCAGAAGTATTTGGTAGTAAAATACAGTCCTTTGGTATATATTCTAGAATATTCTCTTCTTTTGAATCTAAGTTTACACGTCGAATCGCCATGGTAATCACTTGTGATTTCGAAGCTTGAATCACGTCTGGTAGAATTTGATGATTAGGAAATTTCCCAGTACCAATGAATAGGCGACTTTTTAATTCAACTCCACCAATACTTAAATTTTTCATTTCTAAACTCCTCTCCTACTTTTTTTTGGACTTTGTAATCAACCGCCACCAACAACACTAACAATTTCTACTTTATCTGTTTCTTGAAGGATTCTTATATCATAATGATCTTTGGGGATAATTTCAAAATTGATTTCTACGACTACAAGTGTTTGGTTTAGTTTAAGTTCATTTAACAACTCAGCCACCGTTTTTCCTGCAAATCCTGTGATTTCTTTACCATTAACAACCAAATTACCGCCTCCCTATGCCTAAATTTTATTAAGATGAAAAAGTGCTATTTGGGAAATAAGAACAAGGCTATAAAAAAGCCAAAAACCGCCCAATAATGAGCGGTTTAACTACGTTAAATTTAAACTTATGTTTTCCCTCCGCTGGCATTACCCAGATCAGGTTATTGGTCGATAGCGAATGATAGCTATCCTCTCAGCCTGTTTTCACAAGCTCCCATAACATATTAATTTTTTCATATATAAAAGTATCACAGTCAGATTTTATTAGCAATATTTTTTAGTTCTTCACCCTAATTTTGCAACACATTTAAACAACTATTAACCCGGAAGCATTGATTTCATTGATGTTTCCGGGGATTTTTATTTTATTTTTTTGTCATATTTTAGTAGACTTTTGTAGAATAATTTGGTATAATGAAGGTAAAATCGTATTCAATTAAGGGAGCCATGTTCATGTTTCTTAGACAAGTGAAAAATAAAAAAACTGGTCGCATTTATTTATCCATCGTACAGAGCTATCGGGATGCTAATAGT
>NZ_BDGM02000011.1:0-96059 GCF_001748485.2 Tepidibacillus sp. HK-1
TGGTAGCTTGCGCCACCTTTCTAGTTCATCTCATGCGAGATGTTCTCTTATCTGGTATTAGCTCCGGTTTCCCGGGGTTATCCCAGTCTTACAGGCAGGTTGCCCACGTGTTACTCACCCGTCCGCCATTCCAGATGTCAGATATCGGAAACCGGAAGCCGGATGAAAGCAATACTACGATGTTTACTTTCAAATCCGTTTTACTTCCTCGAGAGGTCATTCACTCTGACCTCTGGCCTCTGATATCTGACACCCGTCATTCGACTTGCATGTATTAGGCACGCCGCCAGCGTTCGTCCTGAGCCAGGATCAAACTCTCCATAGAAACTTTTAATGTTTTAGCATTTAGAGTTTCTAGTCCTGTGATTCAGCTACATGAGCATCATCACAAGGGCATAAAAAGTTATCCTTAACTCTAATAAATTGATTAGGTCCACATTTCTGTGGTACGCTTGGCTTTTACACTGTTCAGTTTTCAAAGAGCAATTTCAACAACGAAATTTATTTTATCATAAATATTGTCTATTAGTCAATATCTTTTTTAATTTTTAAATACTGCTAAATCATTATAAGTCAGCAAAGAATATAATAATATATACCTTGTTACTATGTCAATTATATTTTCCCTATATATTGCATTTGGTTCAATTCCTATGAAACCCCCTAATATAATGATGTTATTAGAGGGCTTTCAACCAGACTACTCTGATAAACTTTCTTGTATTTTTGGTTTGGACAAAAACCATCCACTAACCAAAATAGTAAGAAGTACAATCCAAAAAGTAAGTTTCCAAGCTTTACTTTCTGCAAATCCTTCAGCAATTATTGCTACTTGTGGATGTGATAAGGTATAGACTGCTAACTTCACACCTACCCAAGCAACAACAAGATATGCTGCAGTTTCTAGGCCAGGCCTTTTATGAAGCAAATCTACAAATTTATTAGCTGCAAATCGGATCAAGATTAATCCAATAATACCACCTAATAGAACAACAATAAAGTGCCCTCCATGCATCCCACCTATATTAGGGAGATTTGTCAGTGGTAAAGTTACCGCCAACGCAACAGCTGCAAGTATAGAATCAACTGCAAATGCGATATCGGCTAGCTCCACTTTTAGGACTGTCATCCAAAAATTTGAGCCCCCATTTCCTTTGTTGTCTTTTCTACTCTCATGTTTCGTAAGTTTTTGTTTGATGACGTGATTTAAACCTAAATAAATTAAATAAATGGCTCCTATGGCCTGAACCTGCCAAACGTCGATAAGATACGAAATAATGAACAAAGAACCAAAGCGAAAGATAAACGCACCTGCCAAACCATAAAATAAAGCCTTTTTTCTCTCTTTTTCTGGTAAGTGTTTTACCATGACTGCCATCACTAATGCATTGTCAGCAGCTAGTAATCCTTCAAGTCCAACCAATACCAACAACGTCCACCCATATTCTGCTAATATTCCTAGATCCATTCTTTGTTTCCTCCTTTTTTTTATCGTTTATCAATTAGGCTTAAAAAATACAAAAGACCTTTACCCCAAAAAAATTAGGTAAAGGTCTCGCTAACAAAGACTTGCCAATAAAGCCGAGGCTAAGCCTGTAATGACGACTTTATTGTAAAAGCTACTCCCCTTAAAGAAGTGTATTTGAATATTTATGAAGATCATATCATGAATTGATAAAAAAGCCAATCTATTTTATTTACCATTCTAAACTTCTTGACTTCTATCGCGCATGAGAGGGAAAAGAAGCACATCACGAATAGATGGTTGATCAGTTAGTAGCATCACTAATCGGTCAATTCCAATCCCAAGGCCACCTGTAGGAGGCATTCCAATTTCTAAAGCATGAATAAAATCCTCATCCATTTCGTGAGCCTCTTCATTTCCTTGTTCCCGTTCTTTTAACTGTGCCTCAAAACGTTCTCTTTGATCAATTGGATCATTTAATTCCGTAAATGCATTTGCATGCTCACGACTCACAATAAACAATTCAAATCGGTCTGTAAAACGAGGATCCTGTTCATTTTTTTTTGCTAATGGAGAAATTTCTACAGGATGACCATATACAAATGTAGGTTGGACTAATTTTTCTTCTACTAATTGTTCAAAGAATTCATTAACAATATGACCATAAGTCATATGGGGCTCAACTTGAACGTGATATTGTTTGGCTAGTTCACGTGCCTCGTCATCAGACATATGCCGACTAAGATCAACACCTACATATTTCTTTATCGCATCAATCATTGAAATTCTTTCCCATGGTGGATCTAGATTGATTTCTTGTTCTTGATAAGTAATTTTAGTGGTACCTAATACTTCCTTTGCAACATAGGCAATCGCATTTTCAGTTAAATCCATAATTGTTTTAAAATCGCCATAAGCCTCATATAATTCAAGCATCGTAAACTCGGGATTGTGCCTAGTAGAGATACCCTCATTACGGAATACACGTCCAATCTCGTAAACCTTCTCCATTCCACCCACGATAAGACGTTTTAAATGCAACTCAATAGCAATCCTCATATATAACTGCATATCTAAAGCATTATGATGGGTGATAAAAGGTCTGGCAGCAGCTCCTCCAGCAATGGCATGCATTGTTGGTGTTTCTACTTCAATATAGCCCAATTTATCCAAATAATTTCTTAATGCTTTGATAACCTTACTTCTTATTACAAAAGTTTGCTTTACTTCAGGGTTCATGATTAAATCAACATAACGTTGGCGATATCTCAATTCTACATCTTTTAAGCCGTGAAATTTATCTGGTAAAGGGTATAGGGATTTTGTAAGGATATGTAATTGATGCACTTTAACACTTGTTTCTCCTTTATTTGTTTTAAAAACATTCCCTTCGATACCAATGATATCGCCTAAATCTAAAATTTCAAAAGCTTTAAATTCCTGTTCGGTAACTTGATCCATTCGGATATAAATTTGAATTTTACCACTTAAATCCTGAATATGAGCAAAGCCTGCCTTTCCTTGTAGGCGTTTTGTCATAATTCTTCCAGCAATTTTAACGTGAAGATTCTTCATTTCAATTTCTTCTTTGCTTAAGTGATTCAATTCATTTAAAATTTCTTGTGCTGTGTGCGTTCTTTCGAATTTATAGCCAAAAGGATCAAAACCTAGTTCCTTTAATTCGGCTAATTTTTGACGACGCACAAGAAGCAGTTCATTTAATTCAACTACCTCTTGGCTCATATTCACCAACTCCTACTTCTTCACTCATTATTTTTTTATATCTAGAATTTCATATTGAATGACACCTGCTGGTACATTTACATCAACAATAGCACCTTTTTGCTTACCTAGCAATGCTTTCCCAACTGGAGATTCATTTGAAATCATATTTGCAGTAGGGTCAGATTCTGCTGATCCCACAATCGTATATTCAACAATATCATTAAACTCTAAGTCCTTCAACTTAACAGTTGAACCTATGCTTACCACATCTGTGTTCACATCATCATCATTGATAATCCTTGCGTTTCTTAACATTTTTTCTAATGTAATAATTCTACCTTCAATAAAAGCTTGTTCATTTTTAGCATCTTCATATTCAGAGTTTTCACTAATGTCACCATAACCAATTGCAATCTTAATTCTTTCTGCAACTTCTCTGCGTTTTACCGTTTTTAAGTGTTCTAGCTCTTCCTCTAATTTCTTCAACCCGGAAGGCGTTAATATTACTTCTTTATCAGCCATTTATAATTCCCCTTTGTGAAAGATTTCCATACGATTATATGTTTTTTTTCAATAAAATATACAATCTAATAGATGTAATTACTTTGCGATTGATTTTATATAGAACAAAAAGCTTCTTCCTTTAATCGGAACTAAGAAGCTTTTGAACCAAGGTTCATTCAAGTTTTTGAATTAGTCTGAATGGTATTATATTGCAATCGTTACCAATTGTCAACCATTTACAGAAAAAAGGTGGAACTCAGGAAATAATCATATTCTCTTCGATACTTTCTACATATTCTAACAATACTCGCTTCATCTCTTCCTTTGTATCTATTTCATTGATGATTTCTCTTACTTTAGCTGCACCAGGAAGGTTTTTTAAATACCATCCTGCATGCTTCCTCATTTCTTTTACCCCTATATTTTCACCCTTTAACTGTATTAAACGATCCATATGCAAAAGAGCCACATCTATCTTTTCCTTTGCAGAAGGTTCAGGTAAAAGCTTTCCTTCTGTTAAGTATTTAACGGTTCGGTATAAGATCCAAGGGTTCCCAAGTGCTGCCCGTCCAATCATTACACCATCTACTCCCGTTAGATCAATCATTCTTTTTGCATCTTCAGGTGAAAATATATCCCCATTCCCGATTACGGGTATATTTACAGCTTCTTTTACCTGGCGGATGATATCCCAGTCTGCTTTACCGCTATACATCTGTTCTCTAGTCCGTCCATGTACGGCTAACGCACTTGCACCTGCACTTTCTATCGCCTTTGCATTTTCAACCGCATAGACATGCCCACTGTCCCAACCTGTTCTCATTTTTACCGTTACAGGTTTTTTTACCTCTTTGACAACTGCTTCAACCATATCCTCAATCTTAGGAGGGTGTAATAACAATTTGGCTCCAGCATCGTTTCTGGTTATTTTAGGTACAGGGCATCCCATATTGATATCAATAATATCCGCATTTGTATATTGATCAACAATCTTTGCTGCTTCTACAAGACTACTTTTATCCCCGCCAAAAATTTGAAGGCTTAGTGGTTTCTCATCTTCTCCTACTTCTAACATTTTTAAGGATCTTTCGTTTTTCTGTAAAATTGCTTTATCACTTACCATTTCTGCCGTTACAAGTCCTGTTCCAAATTCTCTTGCAATCAAGCGAAAGGCATAATTGCTTACCCCTGCCATAGGTGCCAATACTACGTTGTTTTCTAGCTGGACATTCCCTATCTTCATGCCTACCTCCAGATGATTTTTGAATTTCATACTTCATCTTTAAGAAGTTCATCCATATCTATTTGCAATGCTAAACAAATTTTTTCAAGCAATATTAAATCAGGATCTCTGTTCCCTCTTTCAACTGATCCTAACACAGCTACAGATACCCCTATTTCATCTGCTAAATCTTGTTGAGTTAGTCCTTTTAATTTACGAAAGGCCCGAATTCGTTTATTGATACCTTTCATACTTTTCCAACCTTTCTTTTTGATCTAACTTCTTGATCATTTCTTGTATTGTGATATGGTAACCGGGTATACCTTGATCATAGATTTCTGATAAAGGAATTAAAACAAATAATCGCTTGGTTAGATAAGGATGTGGGACAATTAGGTCTTTATCGTTAATTATCTTATCACCAAATAATAGAATATCAATATCAATTGTTCGTGGTCCCCAATGGATTTCCCTTGTTCTACCTAAATTCTGTTCTACTGTTTGAATATATTCTAATAACTCCTTTGGCTGCAGATTGGTTTCAACTTCTATAACTATATTTAAAAAATCTGGTTGTTCTTTATAACCAAAAGGTTCTGTCTCATAAATCGAGGACTCTTCTATCACCTTAACATTAGGATTTTGGTTTAATTGATCTATTGCATACCTTAAGTATTGATATCGATCTCCCATATTTGAGCCCAAACCTAAATAAACACCCCTCATCTTTCAATCCCTCTTCTGATTTCAACAGTCACACTTTCCAGATGGCCGGGAATAGGCGGTTGAATCTTTCGAACTCTTACCACCACTTCATGTAATGGAAAAGTATTAAGTAGTTCCTTGGCAGTATGTTCAGCAAGAGCTTCAAGAAGTTTGCGTTGTTTCCCCATGATCAGTTGTTTTACGACCTCATAAACCTGTGCATAGTTTACAGTATCCTCAATACAATCAGTTTCCCCAGCTTTTTTTAAATCAAGGTACATTTCTAAATCTACTTCAAATTTTTGACCCAGTTTTTTTTCTTCTTCAAACACTCCATGATATGCATAAAATTGCATCTTATCAAATATAATTTTGTCCATTTCTCCACCTACTATTGCCTTCCATATAAATCATCGCATCCATCATTTTGCAAACCCTTTTCATTTCTTTTACATCATGCACTCTCATGATTTTACATCCTTTTACGATCCCCATGGCTACTGTAGCTGCGGTTCCCTCTAATCTTTCATCAACAGGTAAATGAAGCGTATTCCCTATGATTGACTTTCTAGAAGTTCCTAACAAAACAGGATAACCCAAAGCTACAATTTCATCTAATCGATTCATGACTAGTAAATTATCTTGGTACGTTTTGGCAAATCCTATACCAGGATCTAAAATGATTTGATCGGCCTTAACACCAGCAGTGATTGCTATCTGAATACTCTCTCGTAAGTCTGCAATGATATCATCCATTAAAGAATCATACTCCATATTCATTCGGTTGTGCATTAAGATGACTGGGACCTGATATTCTGCTACAACCTTAGCCATATTTGGGTCTTTCTTAAACCCCCAGACATCATTAATAATATGGGCACCTGCTTCAATGGCTTGTTGTGCGACTTCAGCTTTATACGTATCAACAGAAATAGGTACTTTAATCTCTTTAGCTAATGCTCGAATCACTGGAATAACCCGTTCCAGTTCTTCTTCAACGGAAACTTCTTGATGACCAGGACGAGTCGATTCACCTCCAACATCAATGATATCGGCTCCATCAGCTATCATTTTTTTTGCATGTTTTAATGCAATAGCTAGTTGATTGTATTTCCCCCCATCAGAAAAGGAATCAGGTGTAACATTAAGGATCCCCATGACTAAAGTATGCCTTCCTATAGTTAAATCGATTCCTTTACTGTGAAGGGTGCGTTCCCTATTAGATACATCTTCGCTATATAATACAGATTCTATTTCTCTTCCTACTTGTTTTAAACCAAAGGGTTGAACCTTTAATTTTCGTATGATCTCCCAATATTGTCTTCGTGTCCCTATTAGAAGCACATCGGATGTCTCTTTGGTTAGCATCGATACATCTTTATGTAAAACAGCATCTCCTCCTTTAGACAACATTTCTTGTTTTATCAGATTTGCTGCCTTTAAGGATAGATTTTGAATTTTAATTAGGATTGTTTCAGCTTTAGGAGCCATCAAACGTATACCTGGTTCATCAGCGCCAAGTTTTCTCATTTCTTCAAGCAATTGTTCTCTATTATTGATTTTAATCATATGAGTATTATATTTCACTAATTTCACTTCCTCATTTATTTTTATGGGTGAAATAAGCTTTAAAGAGTACTTATAATTTGCAACAAATCTTCCTTATTAAAATAATATTTAGTATTACAAAACTGGCAAACAACTTCTGCACCATTTTCCTTTTCAATCATATCCTTAATTTCCTCTTTGCCTAAACTAATAAGCATCTGTTCTATTCTGTTATGGGAACATGAACATTTAAACTGAATATTCATGCTTTCAAGAAACTCTACTTTTTCTGCAAAGATTGTTTGTAAAATTTGTTCTGGTGACATTCCTTGATCGATCAAGCTTGTTACGGATGATATATTTTGAATTGATGCTTCAATCATCGATATATCATTTTCCTCTAATCCTGGCATAATTTGAACAATGAACCCTCCTGCAGCACGAATACTGTAATCAGGATTTACTAAGACCCCTGCAGCAACAGAAGAGGGGGTTTGTTCTGAATAAGCAAAGTAATAAGTGAAATCCTCTCCCAACTCTCCAGAAATAAGGGGAACACTTCCACGATAAGGTTCTTTTAATCCAAGGTCTTTAATCACATATAAATACCCTTCACCAACTGCACTTGCAACATCTAATTTACCTAATTCATTAGCGGGTAGATCTACAACAGGATTTGTCACATAACCACGCACTTCACCTTTTGCGTTCGCATCAACAACTATCTGCCCAATAGGTCCATCCCCTTTTATCAAAATGGTTAACTTCTCATCTCCTTTTAACATCGCTCCCATCATAGCCCCTATCGTTGCTGCTCTTCCTAAGGCAGCGCTTGCTGTTGGCCATGTATCATGACTTTGTTGTAGTTTAGAAACCAATTCAGTTGATTTTATCGCATAAGCTCTTACTTTCCCGTCAAAGGCTAATGCCTTTACTAAATAATCATTCATAATATCGCTCCTTAGATATTCCTGTTATATATCATTCTTAATCCTTCTAAGGTTAATAATGAATTTACAATTTCTATCGTCTTTGATTCCGTAGCAATTAAGCCAGCCAACCCGCCAGTTGCTACGATTCTTGGTTTTTTAGGACTTTGTTTAATCATACGTTCTACAATGGCATCAACTTGTCCAACAAATCCATAAATAATTCCAGATTGCATCGCTGTTATTGTATTTTTCCCAACAATCTCTTTAGGCTTGACTAATTCAATTCTTGGTAATTTTGCTGCTCTTTGATAAAGAGCTTCTGTAGAGATTCCTATACCTGGAGCAATTGCCCCTCCCTGGTAAACCCCATTTTCATCAATATAGTCAAAGGTTGTTGCTGTGCCAAAATCAATGACCACTAAAGGGGTTCCATAAATTTCAATAGCAGCTACCGAATTAACGATACGATCTGCACCTACCTCTGCTGGGTTTTCTATTTGAATTTTAATCCCAGTTTTAATTCCAGGGCCAACAATAATAGGTGTTAGTCTAAAATACTTCTTTACCATTTTTTCTAATGCAAACATTAGTGGTGGTACTACAGATGAAATAATAACACCATGTATATCTGAAAAAAGAAGATGATCATGCTGAAATAATTGTTTGATCAACATTCCGTATTCATCCTCTGTTTTACTACGATCGGTAGCTACTCGCCAATGATGTAATAAATTTTCCTCTTGATAAACACCCAAAACTATATTTGTATTCCCTACGTCGACCACTAGGATCATTTGACGTTCACCTTTTCTATGTAAATTTACTATCTTTTAATCTTACCAACGGTACATATGATTATCAATTAAAAATAAAAAAATAGAGGTTGTTTAAAGTACAACCCCTTAGCTACATTACTTTATGAATAATCCATCAAAAATTAGCCTTTAAAATAATCCTGTAATTTTTCCATTTTCATCAATATCCATATTTAAAGCAGCCGGTTTTTTAGGAAGTCCAGGCATTGTCATGATATCTCCTGTTAAGGCAACGATGAAACCTGCCCCTAAAGAAGGCTTTAATTCCCTAATAGTAATTTTAAATCCTGTTGGTCTACCTAACATTGAAGGATCATCTGATAAAGAATATTGGGTTTTTGCCATACAAATAGGCAATTTATCCCAACCATTTTCTTTAAATTGTTCAATTTGTTTTCTGGCTGAGCTAGTAAATTCGATACCATCAGCTCCATACACTTTTTTAGCAATAGATTCGATTTTTACCTCAATAGGATCTTCAACATGATACAATTCCTGATGCTCTTTCCCATTTTTTTCTATAACCTCAATCAATTTTTCAGCTAATTCTATTCCACCTTCTCCACCTTTTGCCCATACTTCTGAAATAGCAACTAGAACTCCTTCTCCTTCAACCAGTTTTTTTAATTCCTGTAATTCATTTTCTGTATCAGTTGGAAACTGATTAATGGCAACGACATAAGGTAAATCGAAGGCTTGAATCGTCTCCATATGTTTTTGAAGATTTTCGAAACCTCTTTTTAAAGCTTCAACATTTTCTATTTTCAAATCACTTTTTGCTACTCCTCCATGCATTTTTAATGCTCTAACTGTTACCACAATCACAACAGCACTTGGTTTATATTCTCCATATCTTGAAGCAATATGAAAGAATTTCTCTGCGCCCAAGTCTGCTCCAAATCCAGCTTCAGTAATCGTGTAATCTGCAAGTTTTAATGCCATTTTTGTTGCCAATATACTATTTGTCCCATGAGCAATATTCGCAAAGGGACCACCATGTACAAAAGCAGGAGTGTTTTCCAATGTTTGAACGAGGTTTGGTTTAATTGCATCTTTTAATAGTAGTGCCATTGCCCCTTGTGCCCCTAAGTCTGCCACAGTAACTGGTTTTTTATCAAAGGTATAGGCCACCACAATCTTGCTCAGTCTTTCTTTGAGATCCTTTAACCCACTAGATAAACAAAGGATTGCCATTACCTCAGAGGCAACAGTAATATCAAATCCATCTTGTCTTGGCATTCCTTGGATTGGACCACCTAATCCAATCACTATCTGCCTTAAAGCACGATCATTTAAATCAAGAACCCGTTTCCAAATGATTCTTCTTGGGTCAATTTGTAATTCATTCCCTTGTTGAATATGATTATCGATGATCGCAGATAATGCATTATGTGCCGTTGTAATTGCGTGTATATCCCCAGTAAAGTGAAGGTTAATATCTTCCATCGGAACGACTTGTGAGTAACCACCTCCAGCAGCCCCGCCTTTAATCCCCATACTTGGACCTAAAGATGGCTCTCTTAACGCAATAATAGCCTTTTTACCAATTTTATTAAAAGCTTGCCCTAGGCCAACCGTTACTGTCGATTTTCCCTCTCCAGCAGGTGTAGGACTTATGGCAGTAACTAAAACTAATTTCCCATCTTTTTTGTTATGTAAGCGATTTAATAAATCTAGAGAAATTTTGGCTTTGTACTTCCCATATAATTCAATTTCATCTTCTAAGATACCTATTTCTTTTGCTATTTCAAAAATAGGCTTCATTTCTGCCTTTTGGGCGATTTCAATATCTGTTAGAATTGGTTTTTCATTCACTTACAAAATCCCCCTTGGATCAAAATTTATTCGTTTCCCTTAATATTAAACACCATTCCATAATTGTATCATATATAACATTTTTAAAAAGCTCAATCATTTGGTAAAAAAGGTTTGTATATTCCATCGCGCTCCGTCATCCGTGCCCTTCTATGAATAAAGATTACGGAGAGAAGGGCACTTCTGAAGGTCGCAGCTTATGGTATATACAAACCCTTAAATAACAAATGGAAGAAAGTTATACTTTCTTAATCTTCAAAAAAAGGAGCAAAATGGCTCCTTTTTATAGTTAAGCTTTATTCTTCTTTTTTATCTTGATCGATCGTCATTTCGTCTTTAAAGTTTAGTTCTTGATCAGAACGGTTTTCTTTGTGCTGAATTTGAACCTTTACTTGATGATCTATATCTTCATCATCAAGCTTTCCGTTTTCAATTAATTGTTTAATTTGATCAGCATCTAAGGTTTCTTTCACCATCAATGTCTGTGCAACTAGTTCAAGTTCATCTCTATGCTCTTCAAGAACTTGTTTACAACGTTGATAACTTTCCTCAATAAATCTTCTAATTTCAAGATCGATTTCATATGCCACTTTATCACTATAATTCTGCTCGCGATTAAAATCTCTGCCTAGAAATACTTGACCTTGGCCATGCCCAAACTGCATCGGGCCTAACTTTTCACTCATACCAAATTCTGTTACCATTCTACGTGCAATACTTGTTGCCCGTTCAAAGTCATTATGAGCTCCGGTACTTACTTCTCCAAGCACAATCTCCTCAGCTACTCGACCCCCTAACAACCCGGTAATTTTATCAAGTAGTTCAGGTTTGGTCATGAAATAACGATCTTCTTTAGGTAACATCACCGTATATCCCCCAGCACTTCCTCTTGGTACCACAGTTACTTTGTGTACCTGATCAGCGTGCTCAAGATGATATCCAACAATGGTATGACCAGCCTCGTGGTAAGCAACGATTTTCTTCTCTTTTTCACTAATCAATCTGCTCTTTTTCTCCGGACCAGCGATTACGCGGTCAATGGCCTCATCTATTTCAAGCATTGTAATTGCTTTAAGATTTTTCCTAGCTGCTAATAGAGCTGCTTCATTAAGAAGGTTTTCTAAATCAGCACCTGTAAACCCTGGAGTTCTTCGAGCAATCACATCTAACTTAATATCATCAGCTAATGGTTTATTCCTAGCATGAACTTTTAATATTTCCTCGCGACCTTTAACATCAGGTCGATCAACAGTAATTTGTCTATCAAAACGCCCTGGTCTTAATAAGGCAGGATCCAATATATCTGGTCGGTTTGTTGCCGCGACGATTATAATTCCCTCATTAGCCCCAAATCCATCCATTTCTACAAGCAACTGGTTTAATGTTTGTTCCCTTTCATCATGCCCACCGCCTAAACCAGCACCACGTTGACGACCAACGGCATCAATTTCGTCAATAAAAATAATACATGGAGAGTTTTTCTTTGCATTCTCGAATAAGTCACGTACACGAGATGCACCTACACCGACGAACATTTCCACAAAGTCAGAACCACTAATACTAAAGAAAGGTACACCTGCTTCACCTGCTACAGCCCTGGCTAATAGCGTCTTCCCTGTTCCTGGTGGCCCAACAAGTAAAACTCCTTTTGGAATTCTTGCGCCTAATGAAGCAAATTTACGCGGATCTTGCAAAAACTCAACCACTTCAACAAGTTCTTGTTTTTCCTCATCAGCGCCAGCTACATCTTTAAAGGTAACTTTTTTCTTCTCTTCATTGTATAAACGGGCTCGGCTTTTACCAAAGTTCATAACTTTGCTACCGCCGCCTTGCACCTGATTTAGTAAGAAAAAGAAAAGAAGAAAGATAAGAACTAAAGGAATAATCGATGTTAGAAAAGTAATCCAAATCGAATCTCTTTTAGGCTCTAAAAAGGTCAATTTATCAACAGGGGCATTGGTAAGATCTGCTAAAAATCCTTCACTAAAGGGTGCATTTGTATAAAACTGCTTTTTACTATCTGCACCGGCTTTATACACACCTTCTATTCGGTAAGTGATTCCATCTGGACGAGCAGTAATCTCGCTATATTTGCCTTCAGCTAATTCAGTTTTAAATTGGGTATAACTGATTTGCTCTGTTGTTGTACCAGGTTTTGTAAAAAAACTAACAATTCCAACTGTCAGTAAGAAAATTAGTAAATAAAATCCGGTATTTCTTACAAAGCGGTTCATCTCTTACCTCCTCTCATGAACACTTTCATTATTTTATCATAAAAGAAAAAGTCCCCACAATAGACATACTTAACGGGAGTACACTTCTGGTTTAAGTACGCCAATATATGGAAAATTACGGTACCTTTCATTATAATCTAAACCATAACCTACCACAAATTCATCAGGGATAACAAACCCACTTAAATCCGGGGTTAATGAGACCTTTCTTCTATGCGGTTTATCTAATAAAGTAACGATTTTTATTGAGTTGATGTTTCTTCTGTTAAAAAGATCAACCAAATAACTTAATGTAAGACCACTATCAATGATATCTTCAACGATAATAATATCTCTTCCTTCAATTGTTGTATCCAAATCCTTCAAAATACGTACCACACCAGAAGATTCAGTAGAAGCTCCATAACTTGAGACAGCCATAAAATCCATTTCTACATGAATATTCATATGTCTGACTAGATCCGACATAAATAGCGTCGCCCCTTTGAGCACACAAACCATCAATGGGGTCTTTCCTTCATATTCTTTACTTAAAATAGATCCTAATTCACTGACCTTTTGCTCAATTTCTTCTTTTGTGATTAGTATTTCTTTGATGTCATTTTCCATATCCATCCTCCTATAAAAATTTGGTGATCATTTATAATACCTTATGGTATTTAACATTGTTTATATTATGTATATATAATCAGTCATGTTGTCATGATGATATATAAAAACTTCTTTGTTTGTTCAGAAATTAAAGCGATATTAGAACGTTTTACACCGGGAATCCAAATGATCTCGCGATCAATTTCTATAATTGGTTGTAAATCACGACTAGATTTTGGGACCTTTTCATCAATAAAAAGATCCTTTACTTTTTTTGTTCCTTGCATTCCAAATACCGTCATTCGATCCCCAGGCATCCGAGAACGAATGATGATAGGTTCTTTGCTATTTAATTTTTCATAATCAAATACTGCCCATATTCCTTCAAGCTCTAAAAACCGATCAGAAAGAATCGTTTTAAAACGCTTTCCAATGAAAGATAATGTAGCCTCCCCTGGAACTTCCATCTCGATATAAAAAGATGGAGTGTCTGTTTTTACCATTTGGGTGGTGAAAACGATCTGATCATAGTTTCGATAAACGCGTATCCCAGGCAAATCTAAAGACTTGGAAGGTTCTTTCTGTCTAATGAGATAAAGAATATCTTCAATATGCTTATAACCAAATTCTTCTGATAAAATCAGATAACTTAATATTAGATGAATCAATCTTCTTTGTAAAGCAATCTCCAATTTTTGTAATAAAATAGTATTTAAAGTATATGAATGAGTATTCTTCTCAATGATACATTTTTCCAAAACTTCTTCTGCTAACTTTTGTACATATTTATCTTCATCTTGAGTAATTTTCCCTAAATGATGTAAATGATTATTGATTTGTTGATTATATTTTTTTAAGTAAGGAATGATTTCTAGTCTGATTTGATTCCGAAAATAATTTGTAGAAAAATTACTCTTATCTATTCTATAGGGAATAGCAAAAGTATGACTATAATTTTCAATTTCTTGCCTTGTTATATCTAATAGTGGCCGTATAATCTTTAAGCCTTTCCATACACGAACATAAGGAATTCCTCCAAGCCCGTGAACGCCTGTCCCTCTAATGATTCTCATCAATACTGTTTCCGCTTGATCATTCAAGTGATGCCCTAAGGCAATCATATCTGCGTTCCGTTTTTGTGCTACTTCATAATAGAATTGATATCTTTTTTCTCTACCAGCTTCTTCAGTTCCCAAACCCGTTTCTTTCATATAATCAGCGATATTCACTGTGCTTATTTCAATAGGAATGTTTCTTTTCTTGCACTGTTCCAAAACAAATTGAGCATCATCATCAGATTCCTTTCCCCTTAATTGATGATTAAGATGAACTGCAACCAAAGGATTAGAAGTGATTTTAGAGAGGGCATCTAATAGAACCATAGAATCTGGTCCTCCAGATAAACCGATAATGATAGGTTTCTCAGTTTCTATCATTTGATAAGCCTCAATTGTTTGTTTAATCTTCCTTAACATTTGCATTGTCATTCCTTCTTAAGATTTGAGAAATAACCCCTGAAAAAATAAGTCCAAAGGCAATTGCTCCCGATATCAACAATGTCTTTGTTGCATATTTAATTGCGATTGAATAATCATTTTCTACAAAATGGCGCATAGTATCATAAGCTAATCCACCTGGTACTAAAGGAATAATTCCCGAAACACTAAACACAGTTACTGGCATCTTGTGATACCTTGCCAATAATTGACTTACTGTAGCAACAAAAAATGCAGCGATCAAGGTAGCAAAAACCATATCAAAATGATATTGTCCTGTTAGCCAAATATAAAGAGCCCATCCTAACATTCCAATGATTCCACCACTAATCATTGACCTCTTAGGAACGTTAAAAATAATACCAAAGGCCATCGTTGCAAAAAAACTTGTATAAAATGTTTCAAAATTCATGTTCACACCATACCCTAATCCACTAAATCATTGCAATAAATACTGCAATTCCAGCTCCGATCGCAAAGGCTGTAAAAAAGGCCTCTGCCCCGCGCGCCAAACCAGATACTAAATCGCCAGCCATAAGATCTCTAACTGCGTTTGTTATAAGCACTCCTGGTACTAATGGCATAATCGATCCGATAATCACTTTATCTAAATGAATATCCATCCCAAAATAATAAAAAAGATAAGCGATTGCTCCAATGATGAAAGCAGCTAAGATCTCTGCAAAAAATTTAACTTGTACTATACGATGAATATAAATAAAAAGGATGAAACCAATACCGCCTGCAAATAATGCTGGAGTTACATCTTGCCAACCTCCTCCAAACATTAACGAAAAAAAAGCACTCGCAACTGAAGCGGCCAATATTTGAAGCCAAAATGGATAAAGTGGCTCCTCCTTTTCAACTTCTAACAATTTTTCGTATGCTAAGTCAATCGACATGATTCCTGAGCTGATCTTACGTGAAATATCATTGACCAAAGCAACTTTATTTAAATCAATTAAACGTTCAGAAATACGCATAAATTTAGTTTGGACATCTTCTTTATTTCTACCTTGAATGGTTAGAAATATACCCGTAGGCGTCACATAACTATTTGTTTCATAAACAGAGTAGGCTTTTGCAATGCGATTCATCGTATCCTCAACACGATAAGTTTCCGCGCCACTTGATAACATGATTTTTCCAGCTAATAAACAGACTTCCATAATATCAGCTACATTTTCTTTCACAAAAGGGCTTCCCCCTTACCACAAGTAAATCAATCGTCCAAACATAAGAATAAAAAAGATGATCGATGAAGTAAATAGCCATTCAATCCAATTCCATGGTTTCTTAGTAGTGGTATTCTTAGAGCCTCCTAAGAATTTTAAACATTCTTCAATTGCTAAACCTGCTGATGTATAAGTTCCATTTAGAATTTTTATTAAAATAGGTGACAAATTTTTCAAAGCATGAATATTAGGTATTATATCATAAAGTTCATGAAAACTACGATGTGATCGATAAATTTGATAAAATTTCTGTTCACCTAAAGTAAGTTGTAATAAAATCATGACGATAGAAAATAAATCGTAATGTGGGTCAGCCTTTCTAGTCCCTGCCCCCCAGCTTCCCCTATCATATATTTCTGTGTACTGCCTAATTCCTTCACCAAACTTTGTTACACCTCCAAAGTCAATCATTGAGAGTTTTCCTAAGTCAGGATCAATTAAAAAATGCTCAGGTTTTAAATCGCCAAATGCCCACCCTTCTTTATGAATCACTTCTAATAATTTAAGCATTTTTATAAATATTTTTAAATAATCCTTCTCACTTTTTCCATAAAAGAAATATTTAATAGAGATACCCTGTACATAAGGCATTACATAAAAAGAATAATGTTCATCATCATCAATAAAATCATCAATGTCAAATACGGAAAACCCAAGGCTTGGACCTTGGGTTTCACTAAGACGCTGTATCACTGTAATTTCATAACCGAGATCAATTGAGATAGGACTTATTTTTAAAGCATATAGTTTTCCAGATGATTGAACCAAATAAACCGTGCCATTTTCCCCTGAGCCAAGTGACCGCCTCACAATATACTGTCTACCATTCCATTTACCCTTAATCACCTTACCTGAACGAAAAGTTTCTTTATGGGAACGATTAAACAACATATTCATCAAGCAACCCTTGTTTATGTTTTGATTGATAAAATAGATCAATGCTTTTTAAAATAGCTGATCCAGTAGGTGTATTTCCCTGTGGTACCATTTGATGTAATATGGTATCTACCTTCTTAATATCTTTCGTCCAAGGAATTTTAATATTAAGGAGATCAGGATTGCCTGGAAAGATAACAATCGAAATTGAGCTCTCCCCAGCTCTAGACAATAAACTTAATTGGAAGTCAACGATTGCTTCTTGTACCTTTTCCATTTTTTTTAGCATACTTGCACTTTGGTCAATTAATAATAAAACCTTAAGATGACTATGTTCTGCCATTTCATCCATCATATTTGCAACCTTTAACCTTTGATTAGGGGAGATTTCAACTAAATCTTTCTCCCCTAAAATTTGTACGAGTTGTGCGTTAACAACTTGGGTAATTGTTTTGTTCATTGCTTGTCTAGTAACAAATTGAACTGTTTTCTTTACCCTTTCTACAGGAACGATCTGGCTCAGTCCGCCTCCGGCCTTTGCAATCCCTTCAATTTCAAGAATACCTTGTTTTCCAATTTGACCTCCATCAGTGATCCCTATCACATTTATAATAATTCCCTTTTGATAAGCTTGTCTGGCAGCTTCAATCGGTGAATAGCCTTGGTTCGAACAACCATCTGTAATTAAAGTAATTTGATTGAAAACTAAAGTTTCATTCATTTTGCTCCCCCCTGTTTAATACCATTCATTTCCACAAAGGGGAGCAGTTATACGTAATCGCTTAAAACACAATGTTTTCTAATTAACTATTCTTTCCCTTTCAATTTTGGACAGTCCAGGAATTTTTATTGTTGCCCATTCTGGTTGATACTTGTCAATTTTGGAGACAACCACAGTCATATCATCTCTAATTTCCCCTTGCAAATATCGAACTACCTTTTCTAACAATAAGTCGGCAAATTCCTGCGGAAGATCGGATTCAATTTCCTGTATCATTCTTTTCATCCATAACTCCTTATTTGCCGTTCGTTTTGGTGAGTCATAGATGCCGTCTGTCATCATAATCAATAAATCCCCAGGTTGAAGTGCTACTTCGATACTCTCAATGTCAATGTCTTGGATAATGCCTACTGGTAAATTATTAGCAGATATCATGATGACCTCATCACTGCGTTTAATAAAACTAGGCGTCGATCCGACCTTAAGAAACTTGGTTTTTGCATTAAATAAGTCCACAATTGCCAAGTCAACAGTCGAGAAAATTTCCTCTTGAGAACGTAATAGTAATACAGAGTTAATCGTCTTTATTGCAATCGTTTCTTCAATTCCTGATTGTAATAACTGTTTTAACAACTCCAAAGTCGCTTTACTTTCTGTTCGAGCACGCTCACCATTTCCCATGCCATCACTTAAAGCAACAGCATATTTCCCGTTGCTAACCTCGATTGTACTAAAACTATCACCAGATAACCATTTTCCTCCTTTTGCTGCTCCTGCATATCCTGTATCTACTTCATAGGTTTTTGCAGATCGTAAACACATTTTACATGAGCCGTCTTTCTTGAATTGACATTCCTTGTTATTTACGATGATATTTTCATTGAGCACCTCTGAAATTAATGGAGCAACAATCTTGATACACTCATCCCTTCCATTACAATTTGGTTGAGTCACTTCTATTTCGACATTACCCTCCTCTAGTCGAATAATATTTACTTGGCGTACAGACAGACCTAACCTTTCTAAGGCTTGATGGATTTGTTGTTCCTGTATACCCAAATCTTTACCGTCTTTTTGTATTTCTTGAGCTAAATCTTTCATCACTTGAGAGACACCGTATAATTGATGGGCGACTAATTGTCTACTTTCTTCTAATTGATTTTTCCAATATAAATGGTCACTATAACTGTCATAAACATCCATTAAATGAAAAGAGGTTTGATCCGATTTTACACAATGGTCGGCCCACTCACTGGGAATATTCTTTTTCGTTATTTTTCCTTTCGTTTCGATGATTGTCATCAATTCCGTCATGATTCGATAAGTTTTAAAAAATTCCTCATTCCAACATTTATTTCTTTTCCAACAAGTTTGACAATGTTTTTCCGCCACCTGGCTCATAAAGTGGTCAATTTGTTCACTTTGATCAATCCTCGTAGGGGCTGAGATTTCTTTAAAACTATTTGCTAATTGGGTAAACATATTTGCAAACTGATCGATCTTCCCTGAAGTAACTGATCTTATTTTTGAAACATACTCTTGATAATGAAGATGGTATTCACTTGTACCAGGAATAAATGTGGCGATTTGCTTGATCAATGACTTAGGGGTTAAAACAAAGAAAACTAAAGCAATCATTGATTCAGCAAAAGAAATCCAAATCTCGTTTTGGTCTCCTAAATAAATGGATAAAATCGTTGTACCGATCACTAAACCGAATGCAACACCTAATTTATTTGCTTGTTTTAATAAACCTGCTAAAAGTCCTGAAAAAGCTAACAAACTAATTTGATAAACAGCATTTGTGTTAGACAAACTTAAGATCAATCCGGTAACAACACCAACAGATGAACCAATCGCACCACCACCAACAAAAGCAAATATTAAAATCAGATAGCGAGAGATGATATGCTCAATGGAATAATCCTGAATAGTCCAACCTACAGTTCCAGTCATCGTCGAAGCTAAAAGAATAATTAACCCAATAATCTCTTCTTGATTTAAAGAGACTTGATCCTTTTGGTAGATAAGAATAGGCAAAGATTGGGCGAAGATTAAGGTTAAGATAAACCCTAAGGCTGTTTCGATCCCAGCCATTACCCAAGGATAGATTTCATTAACTTGTTGATAAAAAAGGTTTGTCCCTTGGGGAATGGCCATAGAGAGTGAAACGAGAAATGGAGCATAGGATAAGTCTGCTTTGTTTTTTGTAACTAACCATTTTTGAACAAAGAAATAGATCACCATACCCGAAAAGATAATAGCTGAATGACGGCTATCTGTAAGATTTGTACCAAATAAGATGGCTAAACTAATATATAATAACTTCTCTTTTTTCAAATGATACATTAAAGCGAAGAAAGGAATAGCAAAGGGAGACATATCATTCAGAATAACCGCTCTACCTAATAAAAAACCCATTACCAAATAACCGAATTCCCATCTTTTAAAAAGGAGATAAAAAAAACCCATTACTTTTTGGTGCAACAGATCGCCTATTTGATTTAAATACGTAGAAACTGTCCCTGATTGAACCAATAAACCATTCTTTAAAATAAATTTTTTAAACATAAATGACACCACCCGATTTCCTATTGTGTCATTTATTATAAACAGAAAGGTAAACAAAATTTGTCAAAACAAGGAGACAGCTTTTAAAAAAATTACGACAAAATCTACCTAACCGACAAGGGTTTATACAAACTTAAGGGGTTTAAGAACAAATGCTCCCGCAAATATCTGTCGATTTACTTAGAATAGGTACCATTTCCGACAAAACTTCCTAAAATATTTTTTCATAAAAGCATAAGATGGAAATGGAAGAAAGTTATACTTTCTTAATCTTTAAAAAAAAAAAACACGCCTAAGCGTGTTTTATGTAAGTATTAAAATGGTGGACGATGACGGGATCGAACCGCCGACCCCCTGCTTGTAAGGCAGGTGCTCTCCCAGCTGAGCTAATCGTCCAAATACAGATTTCAGATGCCGGAAGTCGGATGTCAGATTGAATGTTTTTCTTCGAAGTCCTTTCTTTCTCTCTGACCTCTGATCTCTTACCTCTGTCTTCTTCTTGTGGTGACCCGTAGGGGATTCGAACCCCTGTTACCGCCGTGAAAGGGCGGTGTCTTAACCACTTGACCAACGGGCCAGTATGGTAGCGGCGGAGGGAATCGAACCCCCGACCTCACGGGTATGAACCGTACGCTCTAGCCAGCTGAGCTACACCGCCATATATAATAAATGATCCTATTATGGATCAACGTAGTACAAATGGTTTAATTGGTTGTACCACAGGCACTCCGATTTCATTTGATCAAGGATGCCAATCGACGTAGTACAAATGGTTTAATTGGTTGCGGGGACAGGACTTGAACCTGCGACCTTCGGGTTATGAGCCCGACGAGCTACCAACTGCTCCACCCCGCGTCAGTCACAATATTTATTATATAATAACTTTGAAAAGGAAGTCAACTGTCTTTTTCAAAAACATACTTTTTTATGAAGGGAATCATTATCACTGGCAGGAAATAATTATACTTTGTGACCAAATAGCCACAAAGTATAATACCACATATATGATTTAACCGCGACGGGCGCCACGACCCCCTCGTTTAGAATCGGTGCTTTTGCGTAATGTAGAAAGTCGTTCTTCACTATCTTTTAAGAACTTGTTCAACTTGTCATCAAAACTTTCATTTGATTGACGACGTGTAGATTTTTGTGGTCTTTCTTTCGGTGTATGTTCTACTGGTTTTTCCTGTGCTTTCTTTAAAGAAAGGCCGATCTTTCCATCCTTTTCGACATTAATCACCTTAACCGTAATCATGTCATTTACTTTTAAAAATTCATTTACATCCTTTACATAACTATCAGCAATTTCGGAAATATGAATTAAACCGGTTTCACCACTTGGCAGCTCAATAAACGCACCGAAATGGGTAATTCCTGTTACTTTCCCTTTAACTTTGCTGCCTATTTCAATTGACATGTATTAAAACTTCCTCCTTAAAGAATAAAGAATAGACTAATGAGATTATAACTGATGCTCAGAAAACATGTCAATAATGATCGTTTACCAATCTATTCCTCAGGGGTAATAATAATAAACTCTCCAGGCTTAGATAAAAAGTAATATTTTCGTGCCATCTCTGCTATGTATTCCTTGTTTTGCAAAAGCATTACTTTCTTTTCTAATTCCCTTTTGGTTTCAGCCACTTGTTGCTCTTGTTTCTGCAATTCCACTAGTTTAGCTTTTTTTTCTTTAATATCTATCCACTGATTGTAGCCGGTAAACCCCGCCCAAACTATAAAAGTCATTAAAAGAAGAATAATTGCATGTATTCTTTTTCTACTCGCATGATTGATTTGATTTTTTTTTGACATGACAGTTATCCTCCATTAAAAATTAGGCTAATTCTTCTTACGCGTAAATAGTTTCTTCAAAAAGGAGGAAAATCCTGCTTTTTGCTTAACTCTAGTTGAAAACTTTTGTATAAACTTCAAGATAGGTATAAACATTGCAAAAAGAAAGGTAAGTATTGAAATAAACAACTTATAAATTAAAATGACTGGTTTAATCACAAGAATATTGATTGCATGAATCACCAAGACCCATATGGTTTTGATTAGATGATACAACTTACTCCAAAATTTTAAAATGATCTTACTTATTGTAATATAATAGAACCATAAACCGATTATAAATGTTAATAATATTGATAAACGAAGTTGTCCATCATTACTCCATAATAACAAACGAAAGATGAAAAGAGCAGAAAAAACACCAAAACTTACATCAAAAATAAAGACGATCCACTGAGGTAGATCTATTTCCTTTTTTAGCTCCCGATAGCTATCAAAGATCATTCCAACAAAAAATCCACTACCTATCATTAAAATTGTTGTGATAAATTGCTCGTTTAGTGTCACTTAAACAACTTGCCAAAGAATCCTTTAGCCTTCTCCGAAGAGTATCCATCGTTTAAATATCCCATCTCATAGACTAAACCTTCAATTGCAACAAATCCCTGTTCTAAATTTAGATTTTTAATATGTAAATTTTGCCCACGAATATGCAAGTATCCGAATTCCGTATTTAATAAAAACTCTTCACTATCGAAGCTCTCTACATCCTTTACACCTGTAACTTGCATGACTTCTCTATCTACAACCATCACTTCATGTTTAAGCCCTTTTCTTGATCTATCCTCCATTTTATCAACCCCCTTTTACTACATCTTATGGCTTGGCAAAATTTTTAGAACAAAAAAAGAAGGCTGATTATAAACCTTCTTGTTCTGTAATCTTTTCTTCTTTTATCACTGTATACATCTCTAAAGCTTCTTCCTTCTTTGAGGTCTCCACACATTTGTTTACCTGAACTGTTAACTTCTTTTGGCCAAATCGAATAGAGAGCAGATCTCCCTCATTCACATTTGAGCTAGCTTTAGCAACCTGTCCATTAATTTCAATACGACCTTGATCAGAGACTTCCTTAGCGATTGTCCTACGTTTAATCAACCTTGAAACTTTTAGAAATTTATCTAATCTCATTTAATCAACCTCTCTAACTATACTTTTTAGCTTCTTCCCAATATTGATCCATGATTTCTAATGAAGCATGTTCGATCGGAATTCCTTTTTCTTTTAATTTTTGTTCGATATAGAAAAATCTTTTCATGAATTTTCGATTTGTTTTTTCTAGCGCTTCTTCTGGATCTATCTTCATAAATCTAGCTAGATTAACAACCGCAAACATTACATCCCCTAATTCATCCTTTGCCGATTCACCATTTGCCTCTTTAAGTTCATCAATTTCTTCAGCAATTTTTTGATAAACTTGTTCAATCGTTGGCCAATCGAAGCCAACACTAGCCGCCTTTTTTTGTAACTTGTAGGCACGTAAGATCGCCGGTAAATCTTTTGGAATACCCTGTAAGATAGAGGAATGGATCACACCCTGTTTTTCCTTTTCCTGCTCCTTTATCTTATTCCAACGTTTAAGAACCTCTTCTGCCTTTTCTGCTTTCTCATCTCCAAATACGTGAGGATGTCTTCTTACAAGCTTCTGATTTAATTGCATAATCACATCATAGATATTAAAATATCCTTCATCATCCCCTATTTGTGCGTGAAGCATCACCTGCAATAGAACATCTCCTAATTCTTCAATCATATGATCCATATCTAATTCATCAATCGTCTCTAAAAGTTCATATGCCTCTTCAATGAGATACTTCCTAATCGATTGATGTGTCTGTTCTTTATCCCAAGGACAGCCATTTGGCCCCCTTAACGTTTGGACAATTTCAACTAACCTAGAAAATGTTTTTTGTTGAACCTGTTCATCCTCTGTCATTGGAACAAAAACTGAACTTAGATGATGAAAATCTTCTGGTTTGTGATCCAATTCGTAGAGGGAAATTGGTTTGATAATCTCTTTACTACCCATTCCTAGATTGCTAACAATCCAGATTGTCATCTCCTCAGGATAAAGTTCCAATAAAGTTAATTTTACATCGGATGCAACAAATTGGTTATAAACTTGGCCAATCACAATATTTTTAGAGGGATCTAAATCATTTCTAGTGATGGTTTCGCCGTTTAAAAAGATAAAACCATCTATTGGGTCAATATGTAAACTTGAAAATAGGGTGTCTAAAAAACTTTCTCCCCCCTTTACCTCAATTTCGATTCCCTTTGCCTTTCCTAATTCTAATAAATATTGTACACTTTTCTCTGCAACCATTGGATGTCCAGGAACAGCATAAACAATCGAATCCACCCTTTTTACCTCTTCTAATAAATATGTTGCTATTTTTTGATAAACCTGGTCATATTCCTGATTTGTATCATAAAGATCGTCAAACGTTTTATAATTAATTCCCTCTTGATCCAGAAAAGAAACGACTGGATGAATTTTCGTCCTTAAGTAAAGATGATCACTACTCTTTAATAATTTGTAGGCTCCTAGAGACAACTGTTCTTCATTCCCAGAACCAAGTCCTATAATGATTATTTTCTCATTCATAAAAGAGACTCCTTTAATCTTTTAATATTCTCAACCGCTCCGTAAAAGTAATTAGTTTCTTTCCTACCTTAGGAGTGTTGATTAAATCCTTTTTAGTAATCGCTCCAAAAATAAAGAGGCTAAAGGCAAAGACAATGATACCTAAACTTACAGAAACGATAGAAACGACCGCCATCAACAACCGTTCTTTGGGGATAAAAGGAGATATCGCTAACTCTAAAAATTCCTTTGCTATCCATACGATTGCCCCCATCATCAAAGTTGCTATGGTTGGTTTTACAAAGAAATTCAAGAAACCAATTTTGATACCTGTATATTGATTTACAGCAATTAGATTTAAAAACGTCGCAACCGCATATGCACTAACAGTGGCCAAAGCTGCACCGTCGATACCAAAGGTACGAATGAGAATGAGGTTAAGCACTAATTTAATGATTACACCAATAAAAAGATTTCTTGCTGGTAAGATCACTTGCCCAATTCCTTGTAATATACCTGAAGAAGTAATTCCTAAGGTTGAAAACATGGATGTGAAGGCTAAAATAGCTAATGTTTTGGTCCCTACATTGTTTTCATAAAGTAAAATATTTGCCGGTTCAGCAATCACGGCAAGTCCAACAGAAGCTGGAAGACCAATAAGTAAGGTTAGTCTTAAAGCCAAATCGGTACGTTCTTGAATCAATTGATGATTCTTTCTTGCTGACGCTTCAGATATAGAAGGAACCAATGCTAAAGATAAAGATGTTGCAAAAAACGCTGTAAACTGAACCAAGGGTTGACCTCTTGTATAGATCCCAAACCAATATTCTGATTGGGTTTTTTCAAATCCTAATGCTTGAAGTAAGTTAGAAACAGAAAAGGAATCAACGACACCAAATAAAGGCAAGATTAATGATCCTAAAGCGATAGGAATGGAATAATATAATATCTTTTTTATAATTCCAACTACTGGTTGTTGGCTAAATTGCTGGATTTCAACTTGCCCATGAGATAAAAAGATCTCGTCCGTCATACGATTCGTCTTTTTCCAAAATAATAATAGAACAGCAAAGGCAAAGATGGCTCCAGAAAATGCTCCAAAAACAGCCCCTGCACCTGCATAATAGACCCCATAGTCATTCTTTATAAACCAATAGGATAAGACTAAGATTGTGATCACTCGAACGATTTGTTCAACAATTTGTGAATAAGCAGTAGGTACCATATATTGATGACCCTGATAATAGCCTCTAATGGCTGCCATTAAAGGAACAATTAAAAGGGCAAAGGAGACACTTTTTATCGCAATAGAAAGCTGTTGATTTCCCATTAAGACAGCTAATAAGTCGGATCCGAAATAAAGAATAATAAAAAAGAGAATACCAGTCATACTAAGAATATATGCTGAAATCTTAAAAATACGTTTTGCTCCTCGCTTGTCCCCTAACGCTAAACGTTCAGAAACCATTTTTGAGATGGCAATAGGAAAACCAGCCGTTGCAATAATCAATAACATACTATAGATCGGATAAACTTTATTATAAACTGCTAATCCTACATCTCCAGTAATATTTTGATAAGGGATTCGATAAACTGCACCTAATAGTTTGGATATAAGTGCAGCTATGCCTAATATGGCAGCCCCTTTGATAAATGATTGCCCCTTAGAATGCATCTTTCTCTCTCCTCATAAATTACAAAATGTCTAAATTATTATAACATAAGCTGTTTTATTCACCCATTAAAATTGAAGAAGCAGGCGATGCCTGCTTCAATTCCTACTTCATATTTGATCATTGTTCCATCTGTTTTGCTAAAAATGATGCAGCTGTTTCCACCATTTTGATTTCCAATGTACCCATTTTAGTGTCATCTTTAGCAATCAAAATGACTGCTCCTATCGGGTCACCACTAGCGACAATAGGTGCTATGACATAAGAAGTATAGCTTTCGAGGGAATCCTTTACTATACTAACTTCTCCAGAGTTCGTTTCCACTAAAGTTTTGCGTTGCTCCATACTTTCTTCCACAATTTTCCCAATAGATTTCTCCATATAATCTTTTTTGCTAACACCGGCTACTGCAATGATCGTATCCCGATCTGAAATTAAGACAACGTGGTTTAAATTTTCGTATAAGGAATCAGCAAGTTCCTTTGCAAAGTCCCCAAGTTCGCCAATTGGCGAATATTTCTTTAATATCACTTCTCCATCTCGATCAACAAAAATTTCTAATGGATCCCCTTCTCGGATTCTTAGGGTTCTTCTAATTTCCTTTGGGATAACAACCCTTCCTAAGTCATCAATTCGTCGAACAATACCTGTTGCTTTCATTCTTGATGCCTCACTTTCTTGTATATAGTAACAAAGTTGAACAATTATTGAATATCTATAATATTTTTCTTCCGTTCTTGTCCATAGTATTCTTCTGTTACCAAATTATTATACAAGTAAAGGTTCTAAGCTTTCTACCGCATTGGAAAGTTAAACTTCGATAAAAGTTTTTTTACTTTTCGGGTAAGTTGATTTTCTTAATGATCTTTTGTAATTCGTTCGTCATAAACTGATTATATTCTTGAGCAATAACTTGCCCTTTTAGTTGATCAGAAAGTTGTTCTAAAGTTGGTACTTGGCGATTGATCACTTTTATAATGTGATAGCCAAATTCTGTTTTTACCAAGTCGCTTAATTGTCCAACAGGTAATGTTAATGCTGCTTTTTTAAATTCAGGAACCCAAGAAGATACTGGGGCATTTTCATACACTCCCCCATTATCCTTACTACCAGGGTCATCCGAATATTCCTTGGCTAATTTCGCGAAATCTTCTCCTTTTTTTAATTTAGCCAATACTTCTTCTGCCCTTTTTTTTGCTTCTTCTTCCGATCGATCCTTAGTGGCAATTAAAATATGGCTTACTGTTGCAATCGTATATTCTTCTTTATTTTCTTTATATTGTTTTTCTAATTTTTCCTTTTCCTCATTAAATGTTTTCGCTGACTTCTCTTCCATGTAATTTTGAATCGCTTGGTATCGATTTACATAATCGACAAGGTCATTTTCAGTGATCTTTAATTCCGCTAATTTTTTATTATAATTTTCTTCAGAACCCATTGTTCCTTTGATTGCCTTTAGTAAATCTTCTATTTCCTTATCGTCAGCTTTTTGATTCTTTGCTTTTGATGCAAGATATTTTTGACCTATATATTGTTCTAATGCTTGTCTTTGCGATTCAGGTTGGTTAATCGTCCCTTCTAATTGAGGATTAAAAAAGGTAGTTACTTGAAGGAAAGTATTAAATTCATCTTTTGTTACTGTTCCTCCATCATATTCTGCCACTACATCTTGTTTAACCTTTCCTGTATCAGGCGCTTGATTACTACAACCTACAATGCTGAAGATAAAAACAACCGCTAATAAGAGAATCAAACCTTTTTTCTTATTCATGTGTATAAAGAACTCCTTCCTGTTTGAACGCTTCTCGATAACGAGCAAGGAATTGTTCAATTAATTGAATTCCTTGTTCAGAGGTTAAATTTTTCAAGTTAACCTTAATGCCAATGTGATGTCCTGAAGAAAGTTTAATGCGATGGTCAAATTCGTTTGCTATTTTGAATAATTTATAACCATCTATGATTTGATTTTGGTCAGGGTGTACTTGCATCGTGACTTCTTTGCCCTTTTGGATGATATTTTCTATTCGGTATAGATAAGTATAAGTCTTAATTCTAGTAACAGCTAATAAGTTTTGTACAGGTTGAGGGATATCACCAAAACGGTCTAATAGTTCATCTTCTAGATCTTGAGCCTCTTCTAATTTCCTGATATTTGCAAACCTTTTATACATCTCAATTTTTTGCATCGAGTCTGTTATATAATCAGTCGGTAGATATGCATCGACTTCCAATTCAATTTGCGGCTCAATTTTCTCCTCTTTCTTAACTTCCCCTTTCAAGTCATCAATGGCTTCTTTCAACATTTGACTATATAGATCAAAACCAACTGAAGCAATAAAACCATGTTGTTCTGCTCCTAAAAGGTTCCCTGCCCCTCTTATCGCTAAATCCCTCATCGCTATTTTGAACCCTGAACCAAGTTCAGTAAATTCTTTAATCGCTTGTAATCTTTTTTCTGCAACTTCCGATAATACCTTATCCCTTTGATAAGTAAAATAGGCATAAGCAATCCTATTGGATCTACCCACTCTTCCTCTTAGCTGATATAGTTGGGATAACCCCATTTTATCCGCATCATAGATGATTAAGGTATTTACATTTGGAATATCTACACCCGTCTCAATAATTGTTGTACTAACAAGAACATCATATTCTTCTTCCAAAAAGTCTAACATCACACGTTCCAATTCAGATTCAGACATTTGCCCATGCGCCACTGCCACTTTTGCATCGGGAACTAACATACTAATTTGATCTGCCATTTGTTGAATGGATTTTACTTGGTTATAAAGAAAATAAACTTGTCCTCCACGAGCAAGTTCCCTTTCTATTGCTTCACGGACCATTGCTGCACTATATTCTACCACATATGTCTGAACAGGGAAACGATTTTCAGGAGGTGTTTCAATGACTGATAGATCTCTTACGCCTAACATCGACATGTGTAATGTACGAGGAATCGGGGTTGCGGTAAGGGTAAGTACATCAACATTTGTTTTTAATTCCTTTAATTTTTCTTTATGCTTTACTCCAAACCGTTGTTCCTCGTCTACAATAAGCAGACCAAGATCTTTAAATTGGACATCTTTAGATAATAACCGATGAGTACCTATAACGATGTCGACAGTTCCATCTTTAATTCCTTTAATTACTTCTGTTTGCTGTTTTTTCGTACGAAATCGGCTTATCACTTCAATCTTTATCGGATATTCCAAGAAGCGTTCCTTAAATGTCTCAAAATGCTGTTGTGCTAAGATCGTTGTAGGAACTAATACCGCAACTTGCTTCCCAGCCATTGCTGCTTTAAAAGCAGCACGAATCGCTACTTCTGTTTTACCATATCCTACATCACCACAAAGAAGTCGATCCATCGGTCTCTCGTTTTCCATATCTTGTTTAATTTCTTCGATGCTTCTTAGCTGGTCAGGTGTTTCATCATATGGGAATAAAGCCTCAAATTCATGTTGAAATTCATTATCTTTAGGAAAAGAAAAGCCTTTAGTTGCTTGTCTTTTTGCATATAATTTGATCAAGTCCTCAGCAATATCCTGAACAGAGGATTTCACCTTATTTTTAACTTTGGTCCATTCTGTTCCACCTAAAGAATAAATTTTCGGCTCCTTTTCTTCCCCACCTACATACTTTTGAACCAAATCAATTTGATCAATCGGCACATAAAGTTTATCATTACCGGCATATTTAATATGAAGGTAATCCTTATGAATACCGTTAATATCTAAAGTCTCAATTCCAATATACCGCCCTATTCCGTGATTCACATGGACAACATAATCCCCTACCCGTAGGTCAGTATAATTCTTGATACGTTCAGCATTGGCCGTTTGGGAGACCTTCTTTGCTTTTCTTTGCTTTTGAGAAAAGATTTCTCCTTCTGTAATCACTGCCAAACGAATTTCAGCCATTTCAAAACCTGACTGTAAATTCCCTTGTAAAATAATTGGCCTAAGTGATATTTCACGGATGGTATTAGGAACAATATCTACTTCCATGCCATAGTCATCCAGCACACGCTGTAAGCGCTTAACCCCTTCTGCATCTGAGGCTAAAAAGATGACACTAGTATTAGATTTCCTCCATCTTTCAAGTTCACCTTTAAGTAAATGCATCTGTCCATGGAAGTTTTGCATATTTCTACTTACAAAATTGATAATATTTTCAGGATTCGCATGTGGAATCTGTCTCAAAAATAAAGATAAGTATAATGCCTGTTTACGATGTCCAACGATTATATCAAGATAGGATTGATATACTTCTAATTGGGGTAAAAATTCCCCTTGCTGTAATAAGGCTGTTTTCCACTCATTTACCTCTTTCTCAGTCTGTTTTGCAACTTCTATCATTCGATTTGCTTCATCAAAAACTATTAGACTATCTTTTTCAAAATAATCTAACAGAGTATATTTTTGGGAATATAAAACCGAAGCATATTTGTAAAAGCCATTAAAATATTGATTTTCTTTTAATTGCTCTATCTCCCAAGATACGTTTGCAATTAACTTTTCCTTTATCACTGAATCTTTTATACGATTCAACTGCTCGCTAAGGTATTCTTCTGCTCGAGTTGCAGCCTTCATGAATTCTTCTTTCGTTGCGATCCATTCCCTTGCCGGAGGAATGTCAACATTTTTCAACTTTTCAATAGACCTTTGAGTTCCAATATCAAAAGTACGGATTGAATCAATCTCTACATCAAACAATTCAATTCGTACTGGGTTTTCTAATGTAAGTGGATAAATATCTATGATTCCGCCTCTAACGCTAAATTCTCCTTGTTTTTCAACAATGTCAGTTCTTTTATAACCTAAAAAAATGAGGTTATTTAATAGACGGTTTAAATCGATAATTTTTCCTATTTCTATTGAGATCATGGAGTCAACAAAGCTACTTTTAGGTGGAAGAAACTTACTTAGCCCAATATAAGGAATGATATAGATTCCCTTTTTTCCTTCAGATAAACTCTGTAAAACATGAATTCTTTGGGCTAGTGTCTCTGGACTCTGAGCATCAATATCAATTAAAGTTAATTCATTTGCTGGGTATAAATACAGTTGTTTTTCTGTTACTAATTCTAATAAGTCATCATAAACTTTTTGAGCTTGAAGTAAATTATGAGTGACTACAATCAGCGTCTTATTTACTTCTTGAAAAAGTGAAGCAATCATTGCTTGTTTTGTTGATCCACTCAACCCCGTAATCAGTTGCTCTTTCATGTCAGCGTTTAAACCTGAAAGAATGGACTGAAATTCCTTACTTCTAGCAAACTTTTGTAAGATAATTTCCATACTGTTCCCCCTTTCCTTAAATTCATAAAATAATATGATCTCTTCTTTATCATGAAAAATAAGCCTTAGCTAGAAAGCGAAGGCTTTATACTAACTTTAGTTATTGCAATGGATTTGAAATAAGCAATAATTCAGGATGTAATTCTAGTGCCTCTTGGCAATATTCACAAATAACCTGAACGGTCTTATCGCCATTTTGTTCATAGGTTATTATACCTTCCCTCTCAGAAGGGGTCAAGGAATGCAATCCTAATTCTTCTTCACTAAACATTCTATCATCTATACTTCCAAGATGTTGCCCACAATGCTTACATACATATTGAATCATCAGTGTATGGCCTCCAAATCCTAATCATTTAGTCATTTTTAATTCTATTATTCCCCTGAGAGGATAAAGTCCATACAATGATTCAAAATTTAATGGTATTTATTCATTAACATTTTAAATTCTATCCCACTAATCCAGTCTTTAATTGCAAGTGCAGCTTTCTGAATACTCTCATTTATGACCTCTTTTTCCTCACTTGAAAATTTAGTCAAGACATGATCAATAATTGAAGCATACTCTGGTCGATCAATTCCAATTCGAATTCTCTTAAATTCTTCTGTCCCTAGGTGCTGAATCATCGACTTAATGCCATTGTGTCCTCCAGCACTTCCCTTTTCTCTAAACCTTAATTTACCTAATGGTAGATCTAAATCATCATAAATAACAACCATATCCTTTATATCAATCTTATACCAATCTAGAATGGGGCGGACAGCCTCTCCTGAAAGGTTCATATAAGTAAGTGGTTTTACAAAAAGAACTTTCTCTCCATCCAATCTAGCATCAGTAATGTTTGCATTAAATTTTGTTGTTGTAGATATTAAATCAGTAGTTTCTAACAAATCATCAATTACCATAAATCCAATATTATGCCGAGTATTTTCATATTGTCTTCCTGGATTTCCCAAACCAACAACTAACTTCATTTTATGTCCTCCTATTTTTAGACCTAAGCCCATTTTAACAAAACAGATTTACTTGGAAAACTTATTTGCAATAAAGAAAAAACGTAACCCCATTATAGGCTACGTTTATAAGAATCATAGACATTCTCATCTATTTTGCGGCGTCTATTCCTCGACCATCCTTAGGATCTACAATCTTTGGTTCATGAACAGGCCTTTCTTCCAATAAATCCTCTTCAATCATTTTTGGTGGAATGATGGTTAAAAGAACCGAATCAGGATCATGTTGAATTTCAACACCATCGGGTACCATTAAATCCCTAACATATAAGGCATCACCAATGTCTAGGTCAGAGATGTTCACTTGGATAAATTCTGGAATATAAGCAGGTAAGGCTTTTACCTCAATATCTCTTATCTGCTGTTGGACAATTCCACCATTCTTTTCACCCATTGATTTGCCGAAGAAATGTAATGGTACAGAAGTACTAATCAGCTTATTCATTTGGACACGCTGTAAATCAACATGAATGACTTTTTGGTCAATAGGATCTCTTTGGATTTCATTGATTTTGACAGGAATTTGCTCATTTCCCATTAAAATATGGAAAATGCCACTTTTTCCATGTTCTTTTAATTGTATTTTAAGTGTACTTTCCTCAATTTGAATGGGTTGATTTGAAAAACCATTACCATATAAAACACCTGGTATATAGCCATTTTCTCTTAAATGGTGCAAGATTGAATCTGCCCCTATTTCCCTTACAATCACTTCTAAATTGATTGGTTCCATGTTCCCCCTCCTAAACTTTTATAAACTAATTTCTATTATTTCCTAATCAAGAGGGAACTAAACCATTTTTAGTCAAATAATTTGCTTACGGATAACTCTTCATGGACCCGAACAATAGCTTCACCAATTAAAGGGGCGACAGATAATGTTTTAATTTTATCGTTCTTTTTCTCCGTTGATAAAGGAATCGTATTCGTAACCACCAATTCTTTTATTTGGGAATTTTGAATCCTCTCAATTGCTGGACCTGATAGGACAGGGTGTGTACAGGAAGCATAAACTTCTTTTGCACCGGCTTCTTTTAAAGCATTTGCTGCAAGAGCAATAGTCCCGGCCGTATCAATAATATCATCAATTAAAATGGCTACTTTTCCATCTACATTACCAACAATATTCATAATTTCTGCTACATTTGGTTCTGGTCTACGCTTATCTATAATTGCAATCGGCGCCCCTAATCGTTCAGCCATTTTTCTTGCACGCGTTACTCCCCCATGATCTGGGGAGACTACAACAATATCTTTTAAATTTTTCTTGGCAAAGAAATCAGCTAAAATAGGCACCCCTAATAAATGATCTACAGGAATATCAAAGAATCCTTGAATTTGAGTAGCATGTAAATCCATTGAAATCATTCGGTGAGCCCCTGCTGTTTCAATCAAATTAGCAACTAACTTAGCTGTAATTGGATCCCTTGCTCTTGCCTTTCGATCTTGTCTTGCATATCCATAATAAGGGATTACCACGTTAATGCTTTTAGCTGATGCTCTTTTTAAAGCATCTACCATAATTAAAAGTTCCATAAGATGTTCATTCACTGGAGAGGATGTAGACTGGATCACAAATACATCAGCACCTCGAACACTTTCATTTAATTTAACGCGTATCTCTCCATCACTAAAACGTAAAACTTCAGCATCCCCTAATGGAATTCCAATATGTTCAACAATCTCACGTGCTAAATCCGGATTTGCGTTACACGTAAACACTTTTAATGTAGAATCACTATATGGCATTTTTATACCCCCAAGAATGTTCTATTTCGTATCCTGCTGATTTTTTTCTCTTATTTTTTTAACATATCCTTCTTTATTCGTTTGTCTTTCCCTCGCTATCGCTAATGAAAAGTCTGGTACATGATCAGTAATTGTAGATCCAGCTGCTACATAAGCATCATGACCTACAGAAACAGGAGCAACAAGGTTCGTATTACAACCAATAAATGAATGATCCCCTATTTCAGTGCGATGCTTTTTAAATCCATCATAGTTAACCGTTATCGTTCCACAGCCAATATTTACATCTTCTCCCAAAGTTGCATCGCCAATATAAGAAAGGTGAGACACCTTTGTCCCTTTACCTAGTTTGGAGTTCTTTATTTCCACAAAATCGCCTACTTTCACCCCAATCCCAATATGGGAACCAGGGCGAATATAAGCAAAAGGCCCAATTTTAGCTTTTTCCTCTATCGTTGATGAGAAAATAACGGAATGGGTAATGACAACATCTTGGCTAACCATGACATCTGTCAAATCTGCACCAGGCCCGATGATACAATTTCCCTTTATCGTCGTTTTACCTTTTAGATACGTATCAGGATAAATGATTGTGTCTGGATCAATCATTACATCTTTTTCAATATAGGTTCGATCAGGATCAATAACAGTTACACCCTCACGCATATGGTGTTCGATAATTCGATTTCTTAATATTTTTTCTGCTTTTGCTAATGCGATACGATCATTAATACCGATCGTTTCATCTGAATTATCCGTTTTATAGGCAGAAACAATCATTCCTTCTGATTGTAAAATTTCAATAACATCCGTTAAATAATATTCCCCCTGTTTATTATCATTGTTCACTTTTAAGAGGGCATTAAATAATTTTACATTATCAAAGACATAAGTTCCTGTATTGATTTCTTTTATGGCCTTTTCTTCTATAGAGGTATCTTTTTCTTCAACAATTCTTAATACATGACCCTCATGATCTCGGATAATCCGACCATATCCAGTTGGTGGATCAATTTCGGTAGTTAAAATGGTTGCTGCAGCATTAGTCGTTTCGTGTTCTGAGTAAAGCGTCTTTAAGGTATCTTGGGTGATTAAAGGAGTGTCCCCCATAATAACTAAGGTTGTTCCTTTTTTACCATTGAGTATAGAACTTGCCTGTATAATTGCATGAGCTGTTCCAAGTTGTTGCTCTTGAATCGCATATTGAACCTGATCTCCCAAGTAAGTTTTTACTTGTTCTGATTTGTGTCCAATTACTACAACAATTTCTTTAATACCCATTTCTTTTAACTGGTCAACAACATGACCAACCATTGGTTTACCACTGACTTGATGTAATACTTTAGGTAGATTTGATTTCATTCTTGTGCCTTGGCCTGCGGCCAATACCACTGCATACAAATCAGACATGGTTATCCCCCATTTACGCACAATTATTCCAATATGACTATATCTTAATTGATGATTGAATTCAAGGAAAATACAAGATTGAATTTTTAACCAAAAAAAAGAGCTCTTAAAAAAGAACTCTTTTCATTCATTATTAAATTATGCCCCGGCAACCATTTCCTGTTCTTCACCAATACGTTCATACTCAGCAAGTACGGCGGATTGAATTTTTTCTCTAGTAGCAGAAGAGATTGGATGAGCGATATCACGAAACTCACCATCCGGGGTTCTTTTGCTTGGCATGGCTACAAACATTCCATTATTCCCATCAATCACTCGAATATCATGAACAACAAATTCATTGTCAATCGTAATTGATGCAATCGCTCTCATACGCCCTTCCGTGTTGACGCGGCGAAGTCTTACGTCAGTAACCTCCATGTCTTTTCACCACCTTTTTCCATAAATAACGAGCTTGATAATTATTTCGCTATCTATTACAAAATTCCTTCTAGAAAATGACAAAAAAGAGGAAAAATTTTTATCATTTATTCTAGAAAAAATTGCCTAGCTCAACATTTACTAGTTTCTCTCTTTCATTCACTTCTGTTAATCTAGCCAATGATATATAATCTTTAATTAATCTTTCTTCCGTTTCTCCTGATTCTACAAAAACACCAATTCCTTTTAAATGGGCATTAAACTCTTGCAAAAGTCCAATCATACCTTTAATTGTCCCGCCAGCTTTCATAAAATCGTCGATTACAAGGACATTAGATCCTTCTTTTAAAGCCCTTCTAGCCAATGACATGGTTTGAATTCTTTTAGTAGAGCCTGACACGTAATTGATGGTTACAACCGACCCCTCTGTTACCCTGCTGTCCCTGCGTACAATAACCACAGGAACATTTAAATAACTAGCTGTTGCATGGGCCAAGGGGATTCCCTTTGTTTCGACAGTAATGATCGTATCAATTTCTTGATTAGAGAATGCAGAAGCAAACATCCTCCCCAATTGTTTTAATAATTTCGGATTTCCTAAAATATCTGACATATATAAATAACCACCCGGAAGAAGTCTTTCCACACTAGATAATGCTTGGCAGATTCTTAGCATTTCCGTCTTTGCTTCTTCCTTAGGTATAGACGGAATAAACTTTACCCCACCTGCTGCCCCTGCTAAAGTAAGGAGTTGACCAATGCCTTCCTCTTGAAATATTTCGTCAATAATATCAATATCCTCACTGATTGAAGATTTAGCTGAATGATATCTTTCAGCAAAGTATGATAAGGAAATAAGGGTGTTAGGTTGATGTAAAAACTGTTGAGTTAGGTCAACAATTCTAGCGCTTCGCCTTAGTTTTTTCATAAAGACCTCCAAAAAACGAATAATTTAGGAAGATTATAATATTATTGTACGGTATTCATCAAGTTATTTTTACCTTAGTAAACGAACGACATACACTTCTTTACAAAAACCCCTCAATCCATTATAGATCCGATTTAACCTTGATTCCTTATTAACTAAAGCAAAAACAGTTGGTCCACTCCCAGACATTAAAACGCCATCCGCCCCAAATCCTTCTATTTGTTCTTTTAAATACTTTACAGAAGGGTAAAGTCGAAAAGTAACCTCTTCTAATACATTAAAAAGGTTTTTTGTGATTCCATCAAAATTATGGTCTTTTAATGCTATAATCATCTGATCTGTATTTGGATGTTCTTTAATATCTTGCCAATTTAGAGCTCCATAAATATCGGCGGTCGATACACTAATTGGTAATTTTGCTAAAATAGCCCAACCAGGAGGAGGCGAAACAATAGGGGTGACTTTTTCCCCTCTCCCCTTTACAAGAGCCGTACCACCAACAACACAAAAAGGTACATCTGAACCGATCTTTCCACCCAGTTCCATCAATTCATTAGAAGTTAAATGTAAATTCCATAAGCGGTTTAAACCTCTTAATGTGGCAGCAGCATCACTACTTCCACCTGCCAAACCTGCGGCAACAGGAATATTCTTTTCTAGAAAGACTCGCACTCCTTTTTTTATTTGATAGGTGCTTTTTAATAAATGGGCTGCTTTATATATTAGGTTCCGTTCATCATTAGGTATAATTCCTGAGTTAGTCTCTAAGATAATCTGATCATCTTCAAGATCTTCTAATAGAATTCTATCGGATAAATCAACCATAGTCATAATCATTTCAACTTCATGATAACCATCATCTCTTTTTCCTAATACATCAAGGGTTAAATTTATTTTTGCAGGAGCTTTCTCCCATATCTTCATACCATCACCTACTTTATCTAAGCCTGTTCATCAATCCATTGTAACATTTACAATGAAGAGTATAAAGAAAAAGCTAGGGAAAACTTTCCCTAGCCTTATCCACATTTTATGATCGACCTTGCTCCGCTAAACTACGCTCAGCAATTTCTATGGCTCTTTTCACCATATTTCCTGCATCACGAGTCGTGATTCCACCCCAACCATTTCTTTGCACAGTGTCATAAAAACCAAGCTCTTTTGCGAGTTCCTCTTTAAACTGTTCAGACATCACACCGCGATTTCTTCGGCCCATCATATAACCTCCTTTAGTTTGTGGACACTTTTAGTATATGTAAATTAATCAAAATTAAAAGTAGGAACACCTTCGTGCCCTACTTTGTTATCTTTGACTATAAGTAATCTTTACTTCTCCATCATCTTTACATACAGTTAATTCAATAGATTCGGTAAGAATATCCGCATAACTGTATGATACCCTTTTAAAGGAATGTTGTTCTTCATCTAATTTTATAATAAAAACTGAAGGGTAGGTCTCTTCTAAAATGCCAGTTCGCTCAATGGTCTTTCTACGTCCTCCATTAGCTTTTAGCATAATTTTTTCGCCAACGTAATCATCTAAACTACGTTTGATGGCATTTAAGGTATTATTCGCCATTTGTTCTACCACCTCTCTATATGTGAATTATAACACATATAGAATAGTATGTCAAATAAACAAATTATTATAGCAGTGGGACAAATATGTTGTCAATATATTTCTCGAAAATATATTTCATCGCTTAATTTAGCAAACTCGGATAAAGTTAACGTTTCTGCCCTTCTTACTGGGTCGATCCCTACTGAATTTAAGATTTCCTCTACTTCTGCTTTCCTTTCTTTCCCAAAAAGATTATGGATTAGATTGTTAAATAGTGTCTTCCTTCTTTGGGAAAAGCTAGCTCGTATCAATTTAAAGAGAAAATCTTCGTCCTTTACTTTAATTGGCGGTTCTTTTCTCATTTTTAAATGTAAAATGGCTGAATCAACGTTGGGTTTAGGAATAAAGACTGAGCTTGGAACATAAAAAGCAATACTTGCTTGAGCATAGTATTCAATTAATAATGTTAAACTACCATACTCTTTACCCCCAGGTTTTGCATTGATTCTTTCTGCAACCTCCTTTTGTACCATTACCGTAATCGAATCGATTCCTAATCTATCCTCTAACAATTTAATTAAAATGGGTGTTGTGACATAATAGGGTAAATTGGCCACTATTTTTTTCGAAGAGTATTCTTTCAATTCCTCTATAATAAGTTGATTTAAATTAGTTTTTAATACATCAGCATGAATGAGCTTTATATGATCATAGGGAGATAAAGTCTCCTTTAAAATCGGAATTAATCGTTGGTCAATTTCAATTGCAACTACCTTTCCAGCCTTCTCTGCAATTTTTTGCGTTAAAGCTCCGATTCCCGGACCAATTTCGATCACTCCGGTGTTTAGGTCAATTTCTGCCTTTTCAACAATTTTTGTTAAGATGTTAGGTTCAATGAGGAAGTTTTGCCCTAAACTTTTTTTTAAGGTAAAACCATACTTTTTTAAAATATTCATCGTTTCTGCTGGGTTAGATATATTGACCGCCATCATTGATTCATTCCTTCATTTTTATCATTTTTAATGCGTTAGAGAATTCAATTTCTGAGATTTGAAACATATTTAGTCTTTTGTGAAGCTGTTTTGCATTTGCATAACCAATTCCTAATACTTTTCCTAGTTCGATTCTTTTCTGTTTTGCTAGGTCATTACCCACTAATCCTTCTGTAACTAATCGATTCCATGGGATTGTTTCTTTTGCATCTATCCATTCAGATTTTACATCATTTAATGCTTTGCGAATCACATTTGGAGAGGCATTCTCGACCCCAATATCTCCTTTTTTAGTGGCCTCTTCCCTTATTATAAATGCATGTTTTACTCCCGGAACTTGCCGACTAATGATTTTCCTTATTCTTTCTCCAGGATAGTCTGGATCTGTCAGAACAATAACTCCCCTCTTCTGATGGGCTTTTTTGATTTGGTCAATGATTTGAGGAGATATTGCAGATCCTCCTGTTTCAATGGTATCGGCCTGAACCGCTCTTTGTATCGCTACCGTATCGTCTCTTCCTTCAACTACGATTACTTCCTTAATCTTCATTGTTCCCTCCTATAGCTCCTCATACAAACAAACAGGGGAAAACTCCCCCTGTTAGTTGGTCACTATTTTGTTGGCTTTTCCGGTCCTAAAACATACACGGTTACACCAGTTTTTACCCCAAGCTGACTTGCTTTTTGATCATTACCTACATAAAGGTCAATTTTATTTCCTTTAATCGCACTGCCTATATCTTCTGCTTTTCTTAATCCAACTCCATCAATCCAAACCCACCAACCTAGTGGAATAATCTTTGGATCAACAGCAATCGTTCTCCCAACAGTTGCTGTTGTTCCTGTATAGGTATAAACTCCGGAACCATAATGGGTCATTTTTATGTTTTTAAGAACTTTAATTGGCCTGAGAATATAACCACCTCTAGAAACAGTAGCAGAAGCTGTTCCATAAGCAATGATTTGATCTTTCTTTTCTTTGACAATATCCTGTTTTAGCAGTTCTCTCTTTACTTCTTTTCCATCTTCATAGGTAATTTCATAAACCTTAGCAATTTTTCCATCTTGGCCTTTAACCAATACTTTCTCTTGGTTCTTTTCTAAAGACAGGTCAGCCTTTTTAACTAATCCATATTTAATATTCTCTTCTTCTGTTACGATTTTCTTTGTGATTCTTGAAATTTTAATATCCATTTCTGATTGAACTATTGTGCTAAGGCTTGGGTAAACTTTATCTAATGGACCAAGTTGAATGCCTAGTTGATTTATCACCTGATCAATCGTTTTTGCAGTAGTCCAATGATCAATTTGTTTACCATCTACCTGTACAATTACTAATTTAGCAGTATTTACAATTACCTTCTGCCCATCCTTTAACGGTGACTGAAGAGGAACAGAAAGTTGATCATGAGCGCCTATTTTTATTTGCTGCTGATCTAACAATTCTTTCACTGTTCCTTTGAAAGTAGAAACTTCTTTTTCTTTTCCATTTACAACGAGAATAACTTCTTTTTGCATCAACTGGTAAAAAGTTACGAAACTGAATGCTAAAATAGCCAAAAAAACAATGATAAAGAGTGTCTTTTTATATTTTGTATTAGGAAAAGAAGGAATGACAGAAGAAGAATGGTTGCCTGCTTTTAAAGACAGTTTTCCCATTACATCTCCCCCTTTAGCAGTTCAACATTTTATTCAATGATAGCTAAAATGTCAAACCAATATTTTCCATCCCTTAAATCCATTAGAATTTCAAAATCCGTTTAGCATTTCTTGTCGTAATTTGTGCAATTTCTTCGACATCCATTCCTCGTAATTCGGCGATTTTTGTTGCAACAAATTTGACATATGCCGACTCATTTCTTTTCCCACGATATGGTTCAGGGGTTAAATAGGGAGAATCGGTTTCAAGCAGTATCCGGTCAATAGGTATATGGGTTGCTACTTCCTTAGGTTTTTTTGCGTTTTTAAAAGTGACTGGTCCGCTAAAGGAAATATAAAAGCCTAAATCAATGCATTCCTTTGCCATTTCCATACTACCAGAGAAAGAATGTATGATCCCTCCCACATCCTTAGCACCTTCTTCTCTAAGGATTGAACAAATGTCTTGATGAGCATCACGGTCATGAATAATAATCGGTAAGTTCACTTGTTTTGCTAATTGAATCTGTTTTCGAAAAATTTCTTGTTGCACTTCTTTAGGAGCAAAATCCCAATAATAATCTAGACCAATTTCACCAATCGCTAATATTTTTGGATGTTGGGTGATTTCCTTTAACCAGTCAAAATCTTCTTCTTTCATTTCATGTGCATCGTTAGGATGCCAACCAACAGCTCCAAAAATAAAATCATATTGTTCAACTAATTCAATCGTTGAAAGAATCGTTTCTCGGTTATAACCGATGTTAATAATCGTTTCAACACCTACTTCTTTCGCTCGTTTGATCACTTCAGCTCGATCTTCATTAAATTTTTCATCATTTAAATGTGCATGTGTATCCACTAACATAAGAATCACCTAACCGTTATTTGACTTTGGCTCCATTTGGAATATCATCGGAAACAGTAGCAAGCACCAACTGATCCCCTTGCGATGCTGCCAAAATCATTCCTTTGGATTCTTCACCTCTTAATTTTACTGGCTTTAAGTTGGTTACACAGATAACTTTCTTTCCAACCAAATCTTCAGGTTGGTAATACTTAGCGATACCAGACACCACTTGACGTTTTTCATAACCAAGATCTAATTGAATTTTAAGCAATTTATCTGCATTTGGTATTTTTTCTGCTTCAATCACTTCTGCTACTTGTAATTCAACTTTAGAGAAATCATCAATTGTAATTTGATCTATTATCGTATTTTCCATCTTGGTATCTCCTCCATTTGTGGTCGCTGATTGGTTTAATTTTTTTGCATTCTCTTCTGCTTGCTTTCGTGCCGCAGCCGTTGTTTCATCAATTGCTTTGATTTCTTCTTCCATATCAAGGCGTGGAAATAACGCTTCTTTTTTCTCTACTTTTGCTCCTGGATGAACGATACCCCAAGATTTAGTTAAATCCCAATTGGTTGACACAGCATCCAAACCTAGTTGCTCCCATATTTTTTGAGGCGTTTTCGTCATAAAAGGCTGAATCAAGATAGAAGTAATACGAATACTTTCTACCAGTTGATATAAAACCGTCCCTAGCCGCCCTTTATTAGCCTCATCCTTTGCAAGTGACCAAGGCAAAGTTTCATCTATATATTTGTTCGTCCGATTGATGAGTTGCCATATCTGCTGTAAAGCCTGGCTAAAGAGCATCTGATCTAATGATTCCTCTACCTTTTGTGAGGTTTCCATCGCAGCTTGTTTTAGATCTTCATCCAGAGAGGTTAATGCTTCTGGAGTTGGGACAAACCCATCAAAGTATTTCTCTATCATCGCTACTGTCCTACTGACTAAGTTACCTAAATCATTAGCTAAATCCACATTTAAACGCTGAATGAAAATTTCTGGCGTAAATACTCCATCACTACCGAAAGCAATTTCTCGTAAAAGAAAATAACGAATACTATCTGAACCATAACGGTCAATTAGGAATTTTGGATCGATCACATTCCCTTTTGACTTTGACATTTTCCCATCTGGCATTAAAATCCATCCATGTCCAAATACTTTTTTAGGTAATGGTAAGTCTAATGCCATTAAAATAATTGGCCAATAAATGGTGTGAAATCGTAGAATGTCTTTCCCAATTAAATGAACATCTGCTGGCCAGTAGCGTTCAAATGTCTTTCGTTCTTCCGGATCATCGGATAAATAGCCGATAGCAGTAATATAGTTGGTTAAGGCATCTATCCAAACATAGATCACATGTTCCGGATTGTCCGGTACCTTTATTCCCCAATCAAACGTTGTCCTAGATATCGACAAGTCCTCTAAACCCGGTTTTAGGAAATTGTTAATCATTTCGTTTTTCCGTGATTCCGGTTGAATAAACTCTGGATGCTCTTCAATATATTGCAATAGCCGATCTTGATATTTTGACATTTTAAAGAAATAGCTTTTCTCCTTCACTAGTTGCACAGGTCGATGACAATCAGGGCATAAATAGCCTTCGTCTGTTTTAACTAGTTGCCTTTCAGTCCAATATGCCTCATCAGGTACACAATAATATCCTTCATATTCTCCAAGATAGATGTCTCCATTTTCTAAAAGCTTTTTGAAAATCCTTTGTACCACTTTTTCATGACGTTCTTCCGTTGTCCTAATAAAATCATCATATGAGATATCAAGTTTTTGCCATAAATCTTGAATCCATTCTACAATTGGATTGATAAACTCAATTGGCTTTAAGCCTTCTTCCTCGGCTCTTTTTTGTAATTTTTGCCCATGTTCATCTGTTCCAGTTAAATAATACACATCATAGCCACGGAGCCTTTTATATCTAGCCATCGCATCAGCAGCAATCGTTGTATAAGCATTACCGATGTGTAATTTATTACTTGGATAATAAATCGGTGTCGTAATATAAAATGTTTTTTTACTCAAAGTCCTTCAACCCCTTTTTTGAAAAAACTGCTTTAAATAAAAAAACTCCTATCCAGCTTGGGACGGGAGTTTATACTCACGCGGTACCACCCAAATTCCTATGCATTAAGCATAGGCTCTTTTAAGTGTCATTCGACATAGTATCATTTCTCCAGGACCATCTTCATTCATCCCAACATACTGGTTCTCAGCCTTCCCAGCTCTCTGTGAAAGTGGTGATGAATTACTCATCCCTTCATTGATTTTCCTTATTTTTTTGTTATTATCGCTCATTATATCATTTTCTTTCCCAAAATATACATAATTCCATTCATCGTGTCAATAGTTGAAATTGGGATAAAATCGACTTCTCTTTTAACAAATCTTCCGGGAAAAAAATTTTATGTTCTGTTTTCCTTTTCCCTGTAATGACGGCAATAATATCTGATTTTGTCGAAATCTCAATGGTCTCTCCTTGTCGATTTAAAAGATATATTGGCGACATTTCTTTTTTATCGCCAGGTCGATAAATGTCATATGATAAGTCAGATGGTGAATCAAGTTCTAAATAGTAGGTAGGATCAATGTTATTTTTATGAAAAAATTCAAGGATAGCTTCTAGTTTAGATTGATCATTAGGGTTAAAATCTATGTATTGAAATAATCTTCGATGTAAAAACCGTTCTGTCAAGTCCGCTAGAATCTGATCCTTTTCTTGACTCCAAAAATAAAACAGAGTAAAAAACATAGGTTCATCTAGAATAAGATAATCATCAACATGAAGCTGTCCTTGGAATAATCGTACGATGGGAGGAAAGAGAGTTGAAAAGGTATATCCCTCTTCAAAAAGGTTTTTTGCCCTAAGGAAAATTTTTCTTAGTAGAATTTCCCCGCTTCTCGTTACCGGATGAAAATAAACTTGCCAGTACATCTGATATCTAGACATCAAATAATCTTCAACACTATGCATTCCGCTTTCTTTTACTACAAGTCTTCCTTGATATGGCCTAAGTACCCTTAAGATTCTCTCCAAATCATAAAACCCGTAATTAACTCCTGTATAATAGGCATCCCTTAATAAATAATCCATTCGATCCGCATCCAATTGACTCGAGATTAAATCCATCACAATAGGTTTCTCGTATTTTTTGTTAATGACATCAACTACACGAGAGGGAAATGTTGAATCAATTTGGCGAAGAAAAGAATTAATTTCAGTTTCACCTAAAATTAAACTTTTGGACCATTCCTCATGATTCGTGTTTAATACCTTTTCTATTGAATGGGAAAAAGGACCGTGGCCTACATCATGGAGTAGTGCCGCTACTAAAGAAATAAGTCTCTCCTCTTTTGGCCACTCTATATATTGGTTTCGTTCAAAACGAGAAATAATTTTCCGAGTGATTTCGTAGACACCTAACGAATGCGAAAACCGGCTATGTTCAGCTCCATGAAAAGTAAAGTAAGTAGTCCCTAGTTGGCGAATCCGACGTAATCTTTGAAATTCCTTTGTATCAATTAAATTCCATATTAAACGATCTTGAACATAGATGTACTGGTGGACTGGATCTTTAAATACTTTTTCTTCATCCATCCTCAAATCCATCACCTCTTTATTCATGATTAAGAAAATAACAAAAAATTTTACAAAAAATGCAAAAATGTATTGACTGTTTTGGCAATCCTTGGTATTCTATGTTTATAGAAATTTTGTCGAAATATGACGATATTATCCTTAATTTAAAAAATTGATAAAGGAGGGTAACAAAATGTTAAAATCTACAGGTATTGTCCGCAAGGTAGACGAGTTAGGTCGTGTAGTTATTCCAATTGAATTACGTAGAACATTAGGAATTAGTGAAAAGGACGCTTTAGAAATCTACGTAGATGGCGAACGCATTATTCTAAAAAAATACGAACCAGCTTGCATCTTCTGTGGAAATGCAGAGAATGTATTCCATTTTAAAAACAAAATTGTATGTAGTGAATGCTTAAGCGAAATGCCAAACGCACAAAATTAAATGAAGGCGAAAACAAAAGCTTCGACCATAAAAGAAGCTTTTGTTTTTTTTAGCTTATGTTTTATAGTTTATGGTATTGTTGGTATACTTCCCTCTTGTTAAGATTACGATCTTTTGCGGTTAATTTGATCGCCTCCTTTGGTTGTTTATCTTGTTTTATGTAATGTTCCACATGCTCAAGAATGGATAAGGATTGCCACCATTGATTAGTTTCCCTCTCTATTTCCTTTCCACTAGAACCTTGAATAATAAGGGTCAATTCTCCTTTTGGAGGATGTTCTTCTACATATTGCATCACTTCGAAAACAGTTCCTCTTATAAATTCTTCGTGCTTTTTTGTTAATTCTCGAATAAGTACTAGATTTCGATCACCTAAACCCTCAAGAATCATTTTTAAGGTCTTCTCAATTCGGTGTGGTGCTTCATAGATAATCAAAGTTTCCTGGTAAGATTTTATTTGTTCAAGCTGCTGGGATAAAACCTTTTTTTCTTTAGATAGGAAACCTAAAAAAATAAATCGCTGCGTAGGTAACCCAGAGGCGATTAGCCCCGTTAATGCTGCATTAGCCCCTGGAATCGGGATCACCGGTATCCCTCTTTCTACACTAGATCTAACTAACTCATAGCCTGGATCTGAAATAGCTGGCATACCTGCATCACTAACTAAAGCAATATTTCTTCCCTTTTCCAATAATTGAAGAAGTTCAGCACCACTGGATTCCTTATTATGTTCATGATAACTATACAGCTTTTTTTGAATCTGAAAGTGATTTAATAGTTTTATCGTTTGCCTTGTATCTTCTGCAGCGATTAAGTCTACCTCGGATAAGATCTGAATAGCACGATAGGTCATATCTTGCAGATTACCTATCGGTGTTCCTACTAAATAGAGACATCCCTTTTGAGGTTCAACCTTATAACTTTTCTGGATATTCATTGATTAACCCTTCTTTAATTAACATTTCTTTTTGCTTTCGATTTAATTTTTTTATTTCTAATTCGCGTTTTAAACCCCAAGATTTACTATCTCCTTTTTCATAGTATATCAAACGCACAGGAAGCCGACTCCTTGTATATTTTGATGCTTTTCCTTCTTGATGCTGCGCTAATCTCCGTTTAATGTCAGTCGTATAGCCAGTATAAAAACTATGATCGCCGCACTGAAGAATATAAACATAATGATCCTTTTTCACATTCATTTCCCATCACCGAAATAAATCTGCTGAATTTCTTTTTCATATTTTCCATCTTCAGCATAAACAATCAGTGGTGGTAAAATGTGCAATTCTTTTCCCCCGAACTTTGTTGCTTCAACTAATACCATATTAGCCTCTTTCTGCAAAGAAGGGTGAACAAATCGTATCCTTTTTGGTTCTAATTTTTCTTCTCGCAATGTTGTGATAATATCTCCTAATCTTGCTGGTCGATGAACCATCGCAAGCCTTCCCCCTGTTTTTAATAACTGAGCACTTGTATTTATCACTGTTTTTAAATTCGTAGCAATTTCATGACGTGCGATCGCATAATGTTCATTTATATTATGATCCTGTCCACTTATAGGCATATAAGGAGGATTGACTGTTACTAAATCAAAGGTTTCTTTTCCAAAATACCTAGGAGCTTCTTTTAAATCTCCATGGTGTATTCTTATCTGTCCCTCTAAATGATTGATTTGTACGCTCCTATTGGCCATATCGACTAACTTTTCTTGAATTTCCACTCCATATATCTCTGTTTTGGTTTTTGTAGACATCAATAAAGGAATAACACCTGTCCCAGTGCAAAGATCAATGATCTTCCCTTTCTTTGGGATCGTTGCAAAATGAGCTAATAGGACTGCATCCATTGAGAAAGCAAATATATCTTTACTTTGGATAATCTTTAAATTGTTATTTAACAAATCATCTAGCCTTTCCATTTCCTTCACCTACAAAAAAGACTCTCTAATAATGAGAGTCGTTAAGATTTACTTAAAAATGATAAGCAAAAGAGGCAATCTCCTTCAGTTCTCAGGCTTCCATAATGAAGGTTACAAACATGAAACCCCTCATGATATAAACGAGCTAAATTGTCATATCCCTCGCCAATCCTAGTCTTTTCTTTCACAGTCTTTTCTGATGGATCAGATGATGGATATTTTTCCTCCAACCTCTGACGTAATTGCTCATTCTCGATGTGTAAATGATGATTTTCTTCTAAAAGGGTGACAATTTTTTGTTTTAAAAATCCCAATTCTTGGTATAATTCCCCGACTTTTTCTTCAATGTCTGCTACCTGTGAAAAAATCTCTTTTTTTTCCACAATATCAACCCCAAATAATTTAAAATTCAAATTCCCCCACTACAACATCGTCTAAAGCCATTACTTCTACATTCTGTGTTGCACTAATCTCTACTTGTACTTTGCGTTCTAAAATATTAAGCCCAACTACTCGACCTAGCCCTAGCGGGGTCATTACTTTACTTCCTATATCAGGAAGTTCTTCTTTGCCACTCTCATAGTTATCATTCTCATACTTAAGACAACACATCAATCGACCACATAATCCAGATATTTTAGTCGGATTTAATGATAGGTTTTGATCCTTGGCCATTTTTATAGATACTGGTTCAAAGTCTCCCAAAAAAGATGAGCAACAGAGAATTCGACCACATGGGCCAATTCCCCCTAGCATTTTAGCCTCATCCCTAACTCCAATTTGTCTTAACTCAATCCGGGTTCTGAAAACAGCGGCTAAATCTTTGACCAATTCTCGGAAATCTATTCTTCCGTCAGCTGTAAAATAAAAAATGATTTTATTCCGATCAAATGTATATTCTACATCGACTAATTTCATCTCTAGTTCATGTTTTACAATTTTATCATAACAGACTTGAAAAGCCTCTTTGGCATCTATTTTATTTTGCTCTACTTGTAGTGCGTCCTCGGTATTAGCAATTCGCATCACTTTCTTAAGGGGTAGAACAACATCCTCGTCTCCAACGGTTTTTCTTCCTATTACAACCTGACCATATTCAATTCCCCGCGCAGTTTCTACAATCACAAACTGGTCTTTTTCTACTGACAAATCCTCAGGATCAAAGTAATAGATTTTTCCCGCCTTTTTAAATCGAACACCTACTACAGAATACAAAAATAAATCCCTCCTATAAAGACAAGACCATCTTTTCTAAAGCAAGTTGCGGGTTTACATGTGAAGACAGAGTTCTTTTTGTTGCTAAGATCAATTCAATGTGCTCTATGATTTGATCTTCTGAACCATGTAATGCCTGCATCCTAAGCTGGTCATAATAATCTCTGTATATAATTAAATCCTTGCGTTTAAGTCTTATATTTAGGATATCGCGATACCATAGTATTAGTAAATCAAGAAATTGTGGTAAATGTTCTTTTATATAGTCACTTTGCATGATTTTGTCATTGATTGATAGTAATACTTGATATTTCCTAGAAGTCATATCCTCGCTCCATTGTATCACTAGATTTCTCATTTGCGCAAACTCTTCTGTGCTTAAAAGAGTTCTTACCTCATCTAAATTTTGAGTAAGGTGGGTAGAAAGTATGATTTCACTTTTTCTAAATCCCTCTTGCTCTAGAATTTTGACAATGCTATTTGGATCAAGTTGTGCAAACTGAACGATCTGGCATCTTGAACGAATCGTTGATAACAGTTGGTGGATATTTTCCGTTATGAGTATCGCTACTGTTGGCGAATTAGGTTCTTCTAAGAATTTCAATAAACGATTCGCAGCCTGAGGTGTCATTTGTTCTGCTTGTTCGATCATGTAAACTTTAACTTTTGATTCCATTGATTTATAATGATATTCTTTTTGTAATTGACGAATTTGCTCTATTTTGATTGATTGGCCTTCTGGACTAATCCTTACAACATCAGGATGATTATCATGTTCGATACGAATACAATTTGAACAATGGCCGCAAGCATCTGAAGAATTAACTGTACAATTCAATGCTTTGGCAAATTCTATGGCCATCTTTTTTTTCCCTACACCTTTTATCCCTGTAAAAATATAAGCATGAGAAACTCGTTGTTTTTTAATACTATTGCTTAGTAATTCAGCAATCCTGTTTTGACCTAATACATCATACAAGGACATTTCCTTCATCCTAACTTTTTAATCTTTCACCTTAATAATACAAGTTAATTAATAATCCTTTAATATCACCAATTTTATCTAAGATATCAATTTGTTTTTCCTCTTTATCTAATGCCATTTTGGTAAGTTCTAATAATTTTTTGTCGATCTCTCTAATGATTTTATATCTTCTACTTCTCCCGTGGTAATCATAACTTAATTGTTCATCTAAATGAATAGCTGAATGTATGATTTCATCCATAAACCGTTTAATTAATTGTTTGTATGCTTTTATATCTTTTAAATTTCTTGATAAGGCAATCTTTTTCCCTGTTTCATCAATTTCCGCTAGCAATTTGGTTAACATTTCTTTAGAATATTGCTTATTTTGTGAGTGCATCAAATCAGAAAAACTCTGTTGCATGGCTTGCGCATCTACATTTAGACGGTTACTTGCTCTATAGGTGGTCGATTTTTGTATCCCCTTATCGATTTTCATAGACTTTTCCCTTTAAAACTGATGGAATGTTTCAATTGGTAAGACGAATACTGTAGCTCCACCTACTTGCACTTCTACAGGATAAGGTACATAGGAATCAGCATTCCCTCCTAATGGAGATACCGGAGAAACCAATTGTTCCCTTGATTTACAATTTTCTTTGATAATTTTTAATACATGGTCAACCTTTTCATTTTCTACACCGATAAAAAAAGTTGTATTACCTGCCTTTAAAAACCCTCCTGTACTGGCTAATTTGGTCGCTCTAAAATTTTCTTTTACTAACGCATTAGATAATCGGTGGCTATCCTTATCCTGCACAATCGCAATAACCAATTTCATTTCTATTCCTCCTTCTTTTTAAGTATTTTTATAAAATCTTCTTTAATCACCTGAAATATTCCTTCTTTTGCTTGATCTGCTTCTACTTTTAATATACGTTTTGGATCTTCATCTGCCAATGTTAAAAATCCATGATAGACACGCCTATGATATTCAAGTTGCTTCTGTTCAATTCGATCTAAGCCATTTCCAAATTCCCCTACTCCTCTGTTCATTAACCTACTTTTTGAAACCTCTGGTTTAATATCTAAAAGATAAGTCCGGTCAGGCCACAAATGTGAGGTAGCAAAAAGATTGATAAGTTGAACGGTTTGACGCTCAATTCCTAAGCCATATGCTTGATATGCAATACTAGCATCGATATACCGATCACATAGAACGATCTTCCCCTCGTTCAAAGCTGGAATGATCTTTTCTTGTACTAATTGCGCTCTTGACGCAGCATACAGTAATACTTCTGTCTGATCTTTTAATTCTTTATGTTCAGGATGAAGAATAATATGTCTAATCTGATCACTGATAAAAGTCCCACCAGGCTCTCTCGTTGTCACCACATCATAACCCTTACTTATTAGATAATCAGCTAAAAGATGAAGTTGGGTCGTTTTTCCTGCTCCATCAGGACCTTCAAAGCTTACGAAAATACCTTTCAAATTGGTTTCCTCCAAATCATTTTCCTTCTAATACTTTGATATTTTTCAATTGATGGTCTAAAACACCTTGAAATTTTGCCCCTTGATTTTTTAATGCAATCAGGTAATTTATCATTTCTTGAGTCATTTCTTCACCTAATTGTACCACTGGAATTCCAGGAGGGTAAGGGATAACCATTTCCGCAGCAATTTTCCCAGCAGCTTGTTCTAAAGGTACAGTGGTAGATCTACCATATAATATTTGTTCTAAAGAAACCTTACTTTCATTAAACTTATTTTTGGGATAATCAGTGAAAGTCTTTGTAAAATCCTTCTCGTTGCATTTTTTGGATAATAATGGGAGTTGTTGTTCAATCTCTTTTAATACGATCAATAAACGTTTTAAATCATCTATTGTTGTTCCATAACTAGTAATTAACAATGTATTGAATAAGTCAGATAGTTCTGGATAAATCCCCTTTTCCTCTAGCAATTCTTGAATAACAAAGCCTGATATATTCCCTACTATGCCATGGATAATCAATTTCAATGGATCCTGATAGTAGTAACTAGCGATTCGATGATGTAACCTAATAGATTGAAAGGAATGAGTCTGTTCTAAAAACCAATCTAATCCTAGTAAAATTTCTTTCCATAATGTTTCTCCATGTTCTTCTATCCCTTGTCTTGCCAAATCTAAAGAGGCCATAATTGGATAAGATGGACTAGAACTTTGAACCATGGAAAGGAAAAATTTTAAACGGTCAATCTCTATCAATGTCCCTTTAACATGGAGCATAGAACCCATTGTCATCGCAGACAACATCTTATGTGTCGATTGTACAACAACATCTGCCCCCATTTGTATAGCAGACTTGGGGAAATCAGGATGAAAACCAAAATGTGCCCCATGAGCTTCATCAACTAAAACAGGTATCTGATAAAGATGAGCTAGATTAATAATTTCTGTCAAATCAATACCAATCCCATAATAATTTGGATTCATTAAAAAGATCGCTTTTGCATCTGAATGGTTCTTAAGAACTTCTTTCAAAGTATGAAGTGAGATGCTTCCTGGTATACCTAATGAGGGAATCATTTCGCTGTCAATATAAACAGGTACTGCTCTTGCTAATATCATTCCATGAATAACAGATTTATGAACATTTCTTTGAACAATGATTTTGTCCCCCGGCTGGCAAGTCGCAAGGATCATGGCTAGATTTCCAGCTGTACTTCCGTTGACGAGAAAAAACGTTTGATCTGCTTTAAATAATGAGGCTGCTTTTTTCTCTGCTTCTAAAATGACCCCATTAGGTTGGTGCAGATCGTCTAACCCTGAAATTTCAGTCATATCGATTTTTAACAGGTCTTGGAAAACTTTTTTCCCAAAAGAAGGAAATCCTTGTCCCGTTTTATGACCTGGTACATGAAAAGATACCGGATTACTCTGATAGTGAGATAACAACTTTTCAAATAATGGAGCCTTTACTTTGCTCATATTAACTCCTTTGATATCAATGTGAATATCTATTCTTGTCATTATTTTATCATAAAAAAGGCAGAAACTGATTACCAAGTCTCCGCCTATCACCCATTATTTATCCAGACTTTTTTCATTTGTTGGATAAAAAAGGGATATTTCTCATCACTTACATCTGTATGAACAATCTCTTCTTCACAATGACTACAAATAAATCCACTATGAATCTTAATTCCTTTCTTTTTTCTTCGCCCACACATGATACATATATAAGTACTTGTTTTAACTTTTGTATCCAATAGTGCATGCCTCCTCTACTCTCTTTTGCACAATTATTTCCATGAAATCTTAGATTATACATATTTCACCCTTCCTTTTGAAATATACGTCCATTTTAACGCCTTCATTTCATCGATCTCGAAAAGGTTCAAAGGGTCAATGATTATTTTTTTAGAAACATAGTTTCCCAAACGTTGCAATGAAATGGTGGAGATTACATTTAAGCTACTTAAAAATAAGATCAAATCTGTTTGTTGAGCAGCTTGATAAAGGTCACTGATGTATTCAATTTTAGGAGATACAATTCTCTTATGAATTTTATGAGAGATGGGAGTAAAGACCATAATCTGCTGAAAAGGCAAGTGAGTTAACCTAACTAATATATCCTCATTGTATCCATATACAGTAACCCTATTGATAGAATGTACTCTTTTTAATTCTACAATTTGTTGAATAGGCCACATGAAATCCTCTTTTATCTTTTTATATATTAAACGTACAAACAAGTTTGGTTTTTTTTCTATTCTTTGTAATAAGATTAAAGTTTGGATCAACTTTTTTGTCTGTTCTTCATGATAAGGTGGAAAGTAATCATATTCAGGGATCATTTTTAAACCTTTTTTAAGTACTTCAACATCTACCTTTTGCTCTACGGCTATCTGCTCTAAATCTAAGATAAACGCTTTTCTGAATGCATAATAAAAATCTAAAGCAATAGAAATAAGCTCCGTCTCCTTGCAACTTGTAAACAAAAAGGGGATGTTTAATTTAGCTATTTCCCTTCTAAATTTTCTCGTCATCGAACCATTGGATTTTCCCCCTAATAGGAAAAAATTGAGTTGTTTCTGATTGCTTTGGAAAAAAAAAGAGAGCATTGGCAATACAGCCACTTCAATTTTTTTCCCCTTCCTCTGTAACCAATGATAAATATGGTTTGCCATCCCAATCTCTATAGGAGAACTTAAAATAAGCAAACCATTTGTATGATGATCACTCCATTTCTTTATATAGGAAAGAAGCTGTTGTTTCTCCGTTAGATGTAGCATTAAAATGGAAGATTCTTTTAAAAAAAGTGTAAGGAGTTCTTGATTGACTATTTCTGTATTTTGATACTTCATATTAAACAGGTTGATTTGCAAATGAGATAAAATATCATTCTTTAGCATTTCATCTAAATTGATATGGTCTTCATCTTCAGCTAATATACCTATCGATAGCTTTTTCTTACCGTTTTTCATGTTTGCGATCGGCACTTTGACTTGATTCATGGTGAAACTTCTTTTCTCCTTTCTATGATGTCAAGAAAATATTGTATCGTGTCTTTAAAAAAAATGAGTGAACGAACCACTCAATTTAAGATAAAATATAAAAAAGAGTAAAAAGGATAAGGAGATTGTTAATGGACGATCGATTTGTTTTCAATTATCAGCTCCTCTTTCGTTTTCGTAGAAAACCCATATGGTTAACCTTGTACTTAACCATGTTATTTGAGGGATTACTGGCAACAATTCTGATGGTAACCTACATCGCATGGGCAGAGATGTTTCTTTTGCTGATGATCTACTATCTTCTCTACCTTTTTTGGGGTATATGGTATCTACGTTTTTTTAAAAAAGGGATCAAATTAAGGTTCCCTTATCTTCCTTGGTTTGGCTTAACCCCTGCTAAGATGTTAACGTTACATGAATACTATCAATTTGAATTAAGTTATCTTTTTATAGGTTGCTTTTCTTCCATATGGTTTATTCTTTGGTTTCCTAGTTTTTCTATATTATTTTCAATTATTTTTGTATTATCCTTATTTATATTTCGCTTATTTCTTTTCATTAAAGTAACTCTACTTAAAAATAGTAATATCCTTATCAAGTATGAGCCTTTTGGGATCTCCGTATATAAAACAGATTGAATACAATAAAGCCGAATGAAAGGAATTATCTCATAATTGAACAAAAAAAAATTGAATCAGAAATAAAAGAAGTAAGAGCAGTGAGGAGCTAACCAAAGGGTTAGCTCCTTAAGTTTGTTTATCAGAGAATGATAAGCCATTTGATGATTGCCAAAGCTAATACGCCTGGTATTCCTAACACCCCACTTATGACCGCCGTGATTGGATTTAATGGGATTTGAAAAGCTATAAGTTGTCCGATTAGATTAAAAATAAAAATTAATAAAGCGCCAATCGCAACCCGAATAAGGGCAAACCATCCCCATTTGAGTAATCTTAACAAAGTTTGTCCAAAAAATACGACAATCGTAAGGCCAACAATTAGGATTAAAAACCACCAGCCTAAACCTAAGCCAACCATATTTGACCCCTCCTCTGCTTCCCTTTTTCTAACCTATAAGCCATTTTCACTCATCCATTGTTTATATTTGTTTAAAAGGTACATATATCTTCTTTCGGCTGCTTGGATATAAAATGCTGAAAAATCAATTGCATCTGGATGTTCTGCGTATTCAAATTGCATGAGTGCTCGTTTCCATTCATCTTTTGCTTCTTGTATTTCATCCAACAGTTCCTTGTTTTTTTTAGCTATGTCCATATCGGCCCCTCCTTCTCCTATTACATATATAGATGAGAAAGAGGATGAATATGCTATTGAATTAAATAGATAAATGTAGAAATGCTATTCATTAAAATATGAAACATAATAGGAGGCCATAAACTATTAAAATAAACTTTTAGCCAACTTAATACCATCCCAATCACAAATAAAGGTGCTAATAATGAAAGATCAACATGAATGAGAGCAAACAATAATGCGGTTAGGATCATCCCAACCCATTTTCCCAGCTTTCGATGAATAATGGTTTGTATAAGACCTCTGAACATAATTTCTTCTGCAATCGGCACCAATAAACCAATCATTAAAATTTCAAAAATAGAACCTAACCAACCATTTTGACTAGCGCCTAAAATTTCTTGAGAAATTTGCTCTTCCCGCCATGATACCAATTCCAAATCAAATAGTTTAGCTATCGGTTCTGTAACTAAAAGATCAATAAATAATCCAATAGAAAGATAGATAACAATAATAAAAATAAGTGCCTTAAACCAAGAAAAGCCTGTTTGCAACCCAATCCCTTGTCTTTTATGAAATACAGTCAAAAGAAATGCGAATAACATAAATATATGGGCAATAAAAGGCTCAAATAATAAATATATTTGATTTTCTAACATGTAGCTCGGTATAAAAAATGAAACGAAATAAAAGATACCCAGAAGGGATTGCGACCAACCAATAAACCTTAAAAAATCCCTACCTCTATAGATTCTGCTTCCCATGAACTGGGATTGCATACGGAGAGAGGTAGGAATAAAGAAAAATGAAGGTAAAATAGTTAATATCAGAGACAACAATAATAGGATATGATGAAATGATTGGTAATATTGCTCTGCTAAAATCTCTATACGCCAGTTATCATCATTAGTTGGGATAAACTCTAAAGTGGAATATTGCAAAATAATCCCTAAAATAAAACCCAAAAGCAATAAAATGGCCATAAAGTTTTCTATTTTGTCTAATTTTCCTTTACGATGGTCAATCATAGGATTTATAGATAATTCTGTCACTCGCTCACCTCCTGATTATTTTACATACAAAAGAAAAGACAGGAAAAACCTGCCTTTTTATATTTTAATTTTGACTTAAAAGATTCACAACTCTCTTCTTCCCTCAAGCGCCTTTGTTAAGGTAACCTCATCTGCATATTCCAGATCGCCACCTACAGGTAATCCATGAGCAATTCGAGTAACCTTTAAGCCAAATGGTTTAACTAACTTAGATAGATACATTGCTGTTGCCTCCCCTTCTATGTTAGGGTTAGTAGCCAAAATTAATTCTTTTACTTGTTCATCCCCTAATCGAACCAATAATTCTTTTACTTTTAATTCTTCAGGCCCAATGCCTTCCATTGGAGAAATAACCCCATTGAGAACATGGTACATTCCATTGAACTCTCTCGTCCTCTCCATCGCGATAACATCTTTAGGATCTTGAACAACGCAAATGACAGACCGATCTCTTGTTTTATCTTGGCAGATATGACAAGGGTCTACATCCGTAATATTCTGGCAAACAGAACAATAATGTAAGTCTTTTTTAACATGTACTAAAGCTTTTGCTAAATCTAATACATCTTGTTCTTGCATGGTTATCGCATAAAATGCTAAACGTTGTGCTGTCTTTGGGCCTATACCTGGAAGCTTTGAAAACCCATCAATCAATTTTGCTATAGGCTCTGGATAGTAATATTGCATAAGTACTCCTTTTTCCTAGAAAATTCCTGGAATATTTAAACCGCTGGTATATTTCCCTAAATCCTGTGCGATTAATTGATCAGCTTGCTTTAATGCATCATTAACCGCAGTCATCACCAAATCTTGAAGCATTTCGATATCATCAGGGTCAACTACCTCTTGTTTGATTTCAATACTAACAATCTCTTTGTGACCATTAGCCACAACTGTCACCATTCCTCCACCAGCACTGGATTGCACCGTTTTATTTTTCAATTCCTCTTGCGCTTTCTCCATTTGTTGTTGCATTTTTTTAACTTGTTTCATCATTTGATTCATATTTTTCATTTCTTTCGTCCTCCTAATCTTTGATTACAATTAAATCCTCTCCAAAAAGCTCAATCGCTTTCTTTACGATTTCATCATCTTCATCAGAATCTCCCTGTTCTTCCTGTAGGGATTGAGTACCTTCATCTTGGTTTTCTTCCAGGAAACGTTGCCAATCTTTTTGCATGATATTATAAATATGAAAAGGCTGACCTAAAACATCTAGAATGATCTGCTCAATTAATTGACGATGTGAAGGCTTATCTGTTGTATCGCGATGCATCATGTTTTTAAAAGAAATAACAATAGTGTCAGAAGAGATCGCAACTGGCTCCCCATCTACGAGCCAAGCATGTACCGTAATTTTCCTCTGTTTTACAGTCTGTAAAATTTTGGGCCACACTTGTAATAGCTTTTGATATCGTTCTTCTGAAAAAGAAGATTTCCATTGCAATAGACGTTTAACAACTTGCCCATTTGTTGGATGATGTTGCGAAGGTGTTATAGGTCTATGATCAACCTTTACTGTTTCAATAGCCTCTGCTTGGTGAATATGCTCTAGCTTACTTTCCAATTCTTTTATTTTGCTTTTTAATTCATCTAGTTCTTTACTATTTAACTGTCCGTCTTGATTTTGATGAGAGGTAGATACCTTAACTAAAGCTAGTTCTAAAATGATTTGTGATTGATTCGTCCATTTCATTTCATTTAAATATTGATTTAGCGTTTCAATCGTTTGGAATAACTGTTCATTGCTATAACTGTTTGCCACTTGGGAAAATTGATCATCAATCAATGGCTTTTCTTTGATTTGTTCAAGTGATGGTGCTGATTTATAGAGTAATAAGTCACGATAATAAAATAATAAATCTTCAAGTAATTTTTCTGGATCTTTTCCCTCTTGTAGTAATTGAGAAACTTGTTGTAATACATTTGTTGTTTCCCTTTTAAGAATACTTGTGGCTAACCGTGAAAATTCCTGATATGAAACTCTGCCAGTTACCCTTAACACATCTTCAACTGTAATTTCATCCCCACTAAATGCTAAAACCTGATCAAGAAGACTTAAAGCATCACGCATTCCACCCTCAGATTGCAAGGCTATCAACGATAAGGCTTCTTTTGTAATCTGATATCCTTTATCGTCAGAAATATAACTTAGTCTTCTAACCATCGCCTCGACAGAAACTCTTCTAAAATCGAATCGTTGACATCTTGAAATGATGGTTAGAGGCAATTTATGGGGTTCAGTTGTTGCCAAAATAAAGATAACGTGGCTAGGGGGCTCCTCCAATGTTTTTAATAAAGCATTAAATGCTTCTGTAGTTAACATATGAACTTCATCAATAATATAAACCTTGTACCTTGCCTCAGTAGGTGCAAACTTTACTTTTTCCCGAAGGTCTCTGATTTCCTCAACACCACGGTTAGAAGCAGCATCAATCTCCACTACATCCATATTAAAGCCCTTTGTGATACCTATACATGTTTTACATTGATTACAAGGTTCTTCTCTAGGCCCTAATTCACAGTTTACTGCCTTAGCAAAAATTTTTGCTGTACTTGTCTTTCCCGTTCCTCTTGGGCCACTAAAAAGGTAAGCATGGGAAAATCGGTTTTCTCTTAGTGCATTTTGAAGGGTTTGGGTTATATGTTCTTGACCTATAACGTCTTCAAATGTTTGAGGACGCCAAGCACGATATAACGCTAAATAGGCCATCTTCTACACCTCAATTTTTTATTATCTCATTCATTATACAAGTAAATATCGATCTTTTCAAAAGAAAAACCCTCGCTTTAAGCAAGGGAAATACTTTTAATGAAAAGGAAGGGAAATTTGGAAGGTTGTACCGAACCCTTTTGTTGAGACCCGAATAGATCCACCTAGATCATGTATGATTTTTTGGCAAATAGAGAGACCTAATCCCGTACCTGTAGGCTTCGTTGTAAAAAATGGCTCAAATATTTTATCTGCTATATAATTGGGAATTCCTGGACCGTTATCATGAATCGCAATCTCAACCCTTTTATTTTCCTCATCTATTTTTGTAGAAATATTCAATATTCCTCCCTCTGACATTGCCTCGATTCCATTTTTAGAGACGTTTAGAAAGACTTGTTTTAATAATTCAGAATCCGCAATAACCAGAGGTAAGGATTCCGTTAAATCATAGTTTACTTCAATACCATGTAATAAACCCTCATTTTGAATAATAGGATAAAGTTGTTTTAATACTGTATTGATATCAAGCGCTTGATAAATCACATCTTTAGGCTTACTTAATAATAGGATTTCATTTACCAATTTATTGATTCGTTCAATCTCTGATAACATGATATCAGTATATTCTATTTCATTATTAAGCTGATTTTTTATCAAAACTGTTTTTAATATTTGTAAAAAACCTTTGATGGACGTTAGGGGATTTCTTATTTCATGCGCAGTTCCGGCAGCGATTTGTCCGATTGTTGCCAACCGGTCACTTTGCCTAACCTGTTGTTCTAAAGACCTTAAATTAGTAACATCTTTAAAAATAACATAGGCTCCGACAATATGCCCCGTTTCATCCCTAATAATATTTGAATCGACTAAAAGGTCAAACTTTTGCTGGTTACTTGACCAAGCGATTGCCTGATTTTTTACAGTAATTCCATTTAATAATGTACGTTGTACAATTCGATGTTCATCAGGAACATCAAAAAATACCTCGTCAATCGATTTATTGACCACTTCATTCTTTGAAACATTTAATAACTTACAAGCTAAAGAACTAATCTCTACGATATGAAAAGATTGGTCAATCACAATAAGGCCAATATTAATATCTGATACAAAGTTTTCTGCAAAACGGGATACTAAGCTGGGATATCTTTCTTTGTGAATATCCAAAAAGGCGATTGCATACATTTTTGTTCCCTGCTTGTTTTCCCAAACCAAAACTTTACTATAACATGGTTTTCCATTGACATCCTTCCATGATAATCTTAAAGAATTTTCAGATCGGAACTTAGAAAGCTTCTTAATGAATTCCTCTGCTGTTCCTTCAAAATAAAGAAGTTTAGAAAAGGGTTGATTTAGAAGTTCTTCTTCACTATAGTAAGTAGCATGAAGTAAAATTGGGTTGATCGCCTTAATTAATCCATTTCCATCAATAATTAAATAGCCAATTGGAGATTCGTGTATATATTGGAGGAAATTCTCCCCATTCATATGTAATTTGAAATTTACATCCTTCATTCAATCCCCCCTTTTTATTTACTAATTCGACCTCACCTATTTAAAATCCTTCTTTTTCCAAAGTGATACTTTTCTGATATAAGGGGACAAAAAAAACACCTATCAAAAGGTGTAATTGATTGATTATATAGTAAAGCCGTGCACCTATTATTGAACATCCCATCCAAGCGAACTCATGTAGTTAGCTCAAGCTAGGCAACCCCACAACACACGAAAAATTCCACTTACCGCTGCTTCCTTCCGGACCTGACGGGGTTCATGGGTTTCCGTTGCGTAGGACCCAACTGTCAACACCACTTGCATAAGTCAGACCTTACATGGAGATGCCCGCTAATAGGAATTCAACCCCGCTATAGCGGATTGCGGGTTACAGGGCACCGCTACCTCCCCATCTAGCACGACAAACTTATTATTAAAATTTAGTGACCTTTAAAAGGTGCATATTTTATTATAACGATTCCTTCTGCTTTATTCAAGTGGAAATCAATGACTTAAGAGACAAATAAAGCCTCTCATTAATTGGAGGTTTCGGTTATCATATGTAACTATGGCGGAGAGGGTGGGATTTGAACCCACGGTACGGCTAATACCGTACAACGGTTTTCGAGACCGTCACCTTAAGCCACTCGGACACCTCTCCACTAACTTTGATATTTTAGCATCTTCATAAATTAATTTCAATAGGTAGAACAATTTACCATTTCCCAAAAAATTGTGCAATTAGAATCCCTATACCTAAAATCCACACGTAAATAGAGAAAACCTTTAAAGAACCTTTTTGAATAACCCTCAACATCCACTTTATGGCAAAATAACCGGACAAAGCAGCTGATAAAGTAGCAACTATAAGGGGAATCAGCCCAATTGCATGGAGATACTCTACCTCTTTACCACTGAATAATTTTAAACCTTGTAACACCACAGCACCTAAAATAGCAGGAATAGAAATTAAAAAGGAAAACCGAGCTGCTGTTTCTTTTTCGATACCACGGTATAAAGCTCCAGCAATGGTTAATCCTGACCTTGAAATCGCTGGTAAAATCGCTGCACCTTGCAAGGTCCCGATAATAAGGGCATCTTTATATTGGATATGGTCTATCTTCTTATGTCCTCTTTTCTTCGCAGTCTCAGCAAGCCATAAAATAAAACCAGTAAATAAAAATTCCCAGCCAACTGTAACCCCAGTTTTTGAAATTTCCTCAAAAAAATCTTCAAAGGTTAAGCCTATGATTGCGGTTGGAATCGTCCCTACTATAATTAAAAGTGCTAATTTACTAAATGGTTTTCTTAGTAATTGAATGATATCATCCCAAAAAACAACAAAAACGGCAACTAATGTTCCAAAATGTAACATTGTATCTAAAAATAAACCTGCTTCAGATAAGCCAAACAGATTCCTTGCCAGTAACAAATGGCCTGTAGAACTAACAGGTAAAAACTCTGTTAATCCCTGAATAATCCCAAGTATGATCGCCCTAATAAGCTCCTCCATAATTCCCCTCCAAGCCAACAAATAATACTTTTTCATCATACCTTATCTTATATATAAGGGACAAGAGGTTATGATTTAGAATCTTCTTTTCCTTTTCTTAAGTTTTTGAAAAAGATTTTTAAAAGATGGGCAGATTCTTCTTCTAAAACACCTGATTCAATAGAAACTTGATGGTTAAATCGTTCATCATTTAACAAATTTAATAATGATCCAGCTGCCCCTGCTTTAAGATCCTTTGCTCCATAAACGACTCGATCAACCCTAGACTGAATCAATGCACCTGCACACATCTGACAAGGTTCTAGCGTTACATATAAGGTACAACCATGTAAACGCCAACCGCCAAGTCTTTTACTTGCTTCTCTTATCGCAATGATTTCTGCATGAGCAGTAGGATCTTTTAACGTTTCCCTTAAATTATGTCCCTTCGCAATGATTGTGCCATCTTTAACAATCACCGCTCCTATTGGAACTTCTCCCAAGACTTCAGCCTTTTTTGCTTCAAGTAAAGCTTCTTTCATATATCCAATATCAGAATCAAGCATAGAATAGACACCTAACTTTCTATATATGGCTAACCAAAATATTTTATAATCGTGTACACTTTGCCAAAAATTCGTCAATATCTTTTGAACACTTTGTGAACTAATGAACAAAATTGTTGTATTCTTTTTCATTTCGTTTTATTCTTAGATCAAGAAGAAAATTATTCTTCTAAAAGCTAACTTGCTTAGCTTGCCTTAACTAAGGCCGCCTTACCTTCACATATACTTACTCCATCCTTTTGGGAGAAAGCTCCTAGACCAGCTTTTTCCCAATTTTTTTTTGTTTCTAAACTCTATTCACTCCACATTGTAAATCTTTTTTAAAAAAAATAAAAATCCTGTTACTTTTTATACCAAAACGCCGAATTTTTTCGGCGTTTTTTTTTTGAATATTCCATAAGCTAAGACCTTCAGAAATGATCTTCTCTCCTTAAACTTTATTCATAGAAGAGCACGGATGACGGAGTGTGATGGAATATACAAACCTTTTCTTAATTGATTGGGAAATAATTTTTAATTTTTGGAAATACTTAATATATTATTTTACTCATATGCATGATGTCGTACAATGTAAGTTGTTCGACAAAAACAAGGAGGAAAAATAAGTAATGCTGCCTCAAAAAATCATGACACCTAAGATCAATTACATTGATCGCATCCAGGAATATTCAGATGAACAAATCATCAGCATGTTCTTAACCACAACATGCCATCGTTCTCAGTACACACGTCGGAACTACAGCCGAGCTATTGACCAGTTCCGTCAATTTATTACTTTCAAACCATTGCGTCAAGTGACATGGCGGGAAATTGAAATGTATAAGATTGCCTTAGAGCAAGGGTTTTTGAGCAAGAGTTGCAAACCTCTAGCTCCTGCCGCCGTAGCCAGTCTCATCGCTCCGTTGCGATCCCTATATAAATGGGGAAGTGATTCCAATATCGGCGTTTTTTCTCATAATCCGACAACCTCTGTACATACACCTAAAGTGCCGATTAATAGCAAAAATCACTATCTGACCAAAAGAGAGATTACTTACCTGTTGCACCAACTAAAAAAACAAGGAGAACGTGATTATCTAATTGGTATCAGCCTTATCTTATTGGGACTGCGAGTGTCTGAACTAGTTTCTATTCAATGGGGACATTTTCATTCCGATCCGACGGAAACATCTATGTGGCTTACAGTGTTGGAAGGGAAGGGAGGAAAACAGCGTGAAGTTAAAGTGCCGCAAACATTGTGGAACATGTTGTCTCTTCACTTTCAACTACAAGGAAAATCTCAAGACCCGGATCAACGAATTTTCCCTCTCACGGTTAGACAAGTTGAGCGTATTATTCAAAAAGCTCGTGAAGAAAGCAACATACAGAAAAAAGTATCTCCTCATTGGTTACGGCATACTAATGCTACGCTAGCTCTACTTCATGGAGCTTCTTTGCAACAAGTTCAGGAGACCCTTGGACATGCCCAGATCACTACCACCCAACGTTATCTACATACCGTAGAACAAATGAAAAAAGCAGCGCCTGATTTCGTGGAAGACTACTTAAAAGACATCCTTTAGTTGCTAGATACAATTAAGTTATATATTTTCGTAGCCAATATTATTTTTATGGGGTATAATATGAAAAAATTATCTAATCGAGTCGTATTTTAATAAATAATGTCGAACAACTTACATTGTACGACATCCACAAAGATTATTTATACAAAATTTGAAATTATTTAGGAGTTTTAACAAATGAGAAAAAAGATTTTTTTGCTAACCCTATTTAAAAGAATCTTATTAATAAGAATAAATTATCTACGTATGAAGTTGGAAAAATACTTTGATCAGGAAAAAAGCTTCACACACCCAAAAGTTTATAAACTAAGCGCTAAATTAGATAAATATATTGTCCTATTTCAAAAGATAAAACAATAGTATTTATTTATTTCAGAAAGTGTGAGCTAGATGGAAATTAGTAATGAATTTAAAAAGAGGATTGCTACAACAAATCAAATTAAAGTATTAGAAGAAGAAATAAAGATCATTTTTCGCATTTTAAATAGTGAATATTGTCATTCAGAACAAAGATTAGAATTATGGATGAAAATAGACTTAATTGAAGAAAGGCTAAAACAGATTAAAGAAAAAAATTGTCATTTACCAACAAAAAAACAAGGATAAGGAGAAAACCCTTAACCCTTGTTGTAGTTATATTTTAAAATGGTGTGCCCGAGAGGATTCGAACCTCCGACCTGCAGTTTAGGAAACTGTCGCTCTATCCTGCTGAGCTACGGGCACAAATTATATAAAATCTAAATGTTATGGCGGAGAGGGTGGGATTCGAACCCACGGTACGCTCACACGTACGCTGGTTTTCAAGACCAGTGCCTTAAACCACTCGACCACCTCTCCATAACCATTAGGATGTCAACGAATAATATATTAACATACAGACAAAGGTTATTTCAAGTATTTTCCCTTTATTTTACAGTGCAAAAAAAGGATAACTACTCAATTAACAGTAGCTATCCTTTTATAATTATTTTGAGATTCGATCTCTACCACCCATGTATGGCCTTAAAATTTCTGGAATGATTACACTTCCATCCTCTTGTTGGTAATTTTCCAAAATAGCGGCCACTGTACGGCCAATCGCTAACCCTGATCCATTTAACGTATGAACAAATTCAGGTTTTGACTTTTTATCGCGACGAAAACGAATATTTGCTCTTCTTGCTTGGAAGTCCTCAAAATTACTTACTGAGGATATTTCTCGATACGTATTAAAACTTGGTAACCAAACCTCAATATCATATTTTTTGGCAGCGGTAAAACCTAAATCTGCCGTACACATGTTTAATACCTGATAAGGTAAGCCCAATAATTGTAATACTTTTTCTGCATTTGCTACTAGTTTTTCTAATTCATCATAGGATTCTTCAGGACGAACAAATTTAACAAGTTCTATTTTGTTAAATTGATGAAGCCGAATTAGTCCTCTTGTGTCCTTTCCTGCAGAACCAGCTTCAGAACGAAAACAAGCACTAAAGGCAGCATAATATTTAGGTAAATCCTCATTATCTAATATTACGTCTCGATGCATATTCGTAACAGGTACCTCAGCAGTAGGAATCAGGAAATAATCTGTATCAGAAAGTTTAAAAGCATCCTCCTCAAATTTAGGAAGTTGACCAGTTCCTGTCATGCTTGTCCGGTTCACAATATATGGAGGTAACACTTCTTCATATCCATGTTTTTCTACATGTAGATCTAACATAAAGTTCATCAAAGCTCTTTCTAATCTTGCCCCTAGTCCTTTATAAAAGACAAATCTGGAACCTGATACTTTTGCAGCTGTTTCAAAATCTAAAATTCCTAATCCTTCGGCTATCTCATAATGTGGCTTAGGTTGAAACTGAAATTGAGGTTTTTCCCCCCAGAAACGAATCGGTATATTGTCCGCTTCTGTTTCTCCGATCGGAACACTTTCATGAGGAATGTTTGGAATCCTAAGAAGAATATCTGTAAGTTGTTGATCAAGTTCCCTAATTTGATCATCTAACACCTTAATTCGATCTCCAACCTCTCTCATTTCAACAATAAGATGTTCAGCGTTTTCTCCATCCTTTTTCTTCTTAGCAACCTCTTGGGATACCGCATTTCGCCTACTTTTTAATTGCTCACTTTCTTGAAGCAATGATCTTCTTCTTTCATCCAACTCTGTAAATGCATCAATTTCGTTAATTTTTTCATTACGATGGGCTAAAGCCTGTTTTACTCTTTCTAAATCATTTCGTAATAATTTAATATCTAACATCTTAAAAACCTCCACTTAAATCAAATTACACTTTTTCCCATAAGAAATCCCAAAAAATAAAAAAACACCAATCCCCAAAAAAAGGGACGGTGCTTATGCTCCGCGTTGCCACCCTAATTGCCTTTCCATATCAAAAAATAATGAAAGGCCTCTTCATACAGTAACGGTGTTTCCGTGTTTTCCTACTTTCGATTTCAGAAAACCACTCAGAGACGGATTCTTTGATAATGTTGACCGGTTTGCACCTACCACCGACTCTCTAAACAACAAAAATCAAATACTAGTTCTCTTCATCGTTTTAATATTACATTTTTGTATTTAATAATTTACTACATTTCAAGCATTTATGCAAGAAAAAGGGAGGAAAATTCCCACCCTTTAATCTTTGTATTCTTTAATCATTTTTATAAAATATTGATGAACTCTTGGGTCAAGGGTTAATTCAGGATGAAAAGCAGTAACTAGAAAATGGTCTTGTCTAGCTGCGACGATTTTCCCTTCAAATGTTGATAAAATCTTAGCATTCTCTTTTACTTCCATAATATAAGGAGCGCGAATAAAAACTGCTTGAAAATCATCAGCAACCCCTTCAATTTGTAAAGCCGTTTCAAAGCTTTCTCGTTGACGGCCAAAAGCATTTCTTTCTACCTTGATATCCATTAAACCAAGATGTATATCTTCTATACCATTAATTTCTTTTGCTAATATAATCAATCCAGCACATGTCCCAAAGATAGGCTTTCCTTTATTAGCAAAATCCTTTAGTGCTACGTCAAAACCATACTTTTTGATTAACTTGCCGATCGTAGTACTTTCTCCACCTGGTATAATCATACCATCCAATTCAGCTAACTGTTCAACTTTTTTTACAGCAACTGCTTCTTCCCCTGACATTTCAATCATTCTCATGTGTTCTGCAATAGCACCTTGTAGTCCTAAAACTCCAATTTTCATTAAAAATTACACCTTCTTCTTCTAATTACCAACCGCGTTCTGCCATACGTTCATTTTGTAGTAATGAAGAAATTTCTATTCCTTTCATTGGATTACCTAATCCTTTTGAAAGTTCAGCCATTAGTTCATAATCGGTATAATGAGTTGTTGCCTCAACAATGGCTTTAGCAAATTTTTCAGGATTATCAGATTTAAAAATTCCGGAACCAACAAAAACTCCATCTGCACCCAATTGCATCATCAATGCTGCATCTGCAGGTGTAGAAATTCCTCCAGCAGCAAAATTAACCACTGGTAATTTGCCATTTTCATGTACATATAACAATAGATCGTATGGTGCACCTAGGTTTTTGGCTTCTGTCATCAATTCGTCTTTAGACATTCCTTGAACCTTGCGAATTTGACTCATCATCGTACGCATATGTCGTACTGCTTCCACAACATTTCCTGTCCCTGGTTCACCTTTTGTTCGAATCATAGATGAACCTTCGCCAATGCGGCGTAAGGCTTCTCCTAAGTCCCTTGCACCATTAACAAAAGGTACTGTAAATTCATTCTTATTGATATGGTAAACCTCGTCCGCTGGAGTTAATACTTCGCTTTCATCAATATAATCAACGCCTAATGCCTCAAGAATACGTGCTTCTACAAAATGTCCAATTCTAGCTTTTGCCATAACTGGAATAGACACTGCTTTCATGACTTCTTCAATAATTTGAGGATCAGCCATACGTGCAACACCACCTGCTGCACGAATATCTGCAGGAACTCTTTCCAATGCCATAACTGCCACTGCACCAGCTGCCTCAGCAATTTTTGCCTGTTCCGCATTCACAACGTCCATAATGACGCCACCTTTTTGCATTTCAGCCATACCACGTTTTACACGTGCTGTTCCTACCTCAACCATTTTCCTTTTCCTCCTAAAAATTCACAATTTATTTATCAATCAATTTTAATTCATCCTACCGAAAATAACAATCATTTTTAAAAAACTTCTACGGTTAAAATAAACCTTTAATTCCATCCACAATTCCACTAAAGATTCCACCGATAAGTTGTATAACCTTTCGAAAAAATAGACGTATTGCTCCAGCTTTTTCTACATCTTCCTCAGCAATTAAATCAACATTTCCTTTTGCTTGTATCGTTTCATTTAAGTAGGTATATTTTTCTTTCCCAGTATATTCAAAAGTAACATAACCCACTCGATCTTGGCTCTTAATTGGGGCTTCTAGCTTTTCATTATAAACGACTACTGGTTTATATAAATCCTTTTCCCCTTTTTTCATAAGAACACTTAAATTCTTTTTAAGGACAACAGGAACCTCAGTTTCTTTTCCTTTTTCAATCTTTGCTGTTTCAAACCCAGGTACCTTTTCTTTTGCTTTGATTAAATCTACTACTTCAAAGTTTGCAAACCCATAGTCTAACAATTTTTTTGTTTGCATAAAGCGCTCTTTTTCAGACGCAGTCCCTTGAACGACACTAATTAGTCTCATTCCATTTTGCATTGCAGTTGCGGTAAAATTGTATCCTGCTTGAGAAGTATGTCCTGTTTTTATACCGTCAACCCCTTGAACTAAGTTGCCATAAACAAGGCCTGGTAGCATAAAGTTGAAGTTTGGCAAAGTCATTTCATTAGGTTCGCCCTCACGAAACTTAATTCTTGGGGTACTGTTAAATTCTATGCTTTCTGGATAATCATTAATTAAGTGCCACCCTAAAATAGCTGCATCTTTGGCAGACATCACTGTTTCTCCTTCAACGGTTGGCGCATATTGTCCTAGCTCATCTTTAGGGTAACCTGTTGATGTAGAGAAATGAGCAGTTGTCATTCCTAACTCTTTGGCCTTTTCATTCATCATCTGAACAAAATTGGTTTCAGAACCAGCTAAATGTTCTGCAAGCGCAACAGTTGCATCATTCGCAGAGTAGACCGTCATCGCATACATCAATTCTTTTACCGTACGTTTTTCCCCTAGAGCAAGGAAAACACGCGAACCGCCACCTACACCAAGCCAATGGGCATAATCACTTGCAGTGACAACATCATCCCATTTTAATTTACCAGTTGCTATCTCTTCTAAAACCAAATATTCTGTCATCATTTTTGTCATACTAGCAGGTGGTAAGGGTTCATCGGCGTTTTGCTCATATAATATTTTCCCTGAGATTGCATCGATTAAAATCGCCGATTTAGCTTGAATATCAAGATTTGCTTGAGCAAAAGCCTTTTGTTGTAAAGATCCAAAAAACGGAAAAATAAGTGCGACAATGATCAATAGTGATAGTACTTTCCTATGCTGTTTCAAAATGACACCTCCGTTTAAATTTCACAATCATTATTTTATCACAGGGCTTTAAACGAAAAAAGATAGAGAAATGTTTCCCTATCCCCATTCATAACATTTTCCAATAAATTTATTTAAAGAGTTGAATAGTTTGGCGATTCCTTCGTAATTTGCACATCATGAGGATGGCTTTCTTTTAGTCCTGCCCCAGTAATACGAATAAATTGACCATTTTCTTTGAGTTCTTGAATGTTTTTTGTTCCACAATAACCCATACCTGCACGTAACCCACCAACTAATTGATAGATTGTATCTGCCAAAGGTCCTTTATAAGCCACTCTTCCTTCAATTCCCTCTGGAACAAGTTTAAGAATATTTTCCTGAAAATAACGATCTTTACTTCCTGCATTCATGGCCCCTATTGAACCCATTCCACGATAAACCTTGTATCTCCTTCCTTGATAGGTTTCAAAGTCGCCAGGACTTTCATCTGTTCCTGCAAGGAGACTACCTAACATCACTGCATCCGCTCCAGCAGCGATAGCCTTTGTAATATCACCAGAATATTTAATTCCACCATCTGCGATAATGGCAACTCCATATTCCCTTGCAACTGTGGCGCATTCATAAACTGCAGTAATCTGAGGTACACCAATACCTGCAACGACTCTTGTCGTACAAATTGATCCTGGTCCAATACCTACCTTTACCACAGATGCACCAGCTTCAATTAAATCCTTTGTTGCTTCTCCAGTTGCTACATTTCCAGCAATAATCACTAACTCTGGATAAAGTTTCCTCAATGTCCGCACAGTATCCAAGACTCCTTTTGAATGACCGTGGGCGGTATCAACCACTAAAACATCTACTCCTGCCTCAACTAATGCTTTGGCCCGATCCAAGGTATCCCGACTAACCCCTACTGCTGCTCCTACAATCAATCTCCCTAATTCATCTTTAGCTGCATTAGGGAATTGGATTGCTTTTTCAATATCTTTAATTGTGATGAGGCCTTTTAACTTGTTATTTTCATCAACCAATGGTAATTTTTCAATACGATATTTTTGCAAAATTTGCTTTGCTTCATCCAAACTTGTCCCGACTGGTGCTGTAATTAGATTTTCTTTGGTCATTACTTCATTGATGTCTAACGAGTAATTTGTGATAAAACGCAAATCCCGGTTCGTTAAAATCCCAACAAGCTCTCCTCGCTCATTCACAATAGGTACACCAGAAACCCGGTATTTTGACATCAATTCTTCTGCATCTGCTACTTTATGAGCAGGAGTTAAGAAAAAAGGATTTGTAATTACCCCACTTTCAGACCGCTTGACTCGATCCACTTCTTCTGCTTGCTGTTTGATGGACATATTTTTATGAATAATCCCCAAACCACCTTGTCTAGCCATTGCAATGGCCATATTGGCTTCTGTTACTGTATCCATCCCCGCACTAATAATAGGAATATTTAATTTAACTTTACCTAAATTCGTTGAGACTGTAACGTCTCTAGGTAGGATTTCTGATTTAGCAGGGATCAAAAGAACATCATCAAATGTTAATCCTTCCCGCGTAAACTTCGTTTCCCACACACTCGTCAACCTTCCTTCTAGTCATTTTCCATGAAAAATATATTATTGCAAGTTTAACAAAGGTGATTTGAGGTGTCAATAATGATAAATTATTACGCTTTGTGGCAAAATATTGTAAAACAGGAATGATAGAGGTTATGATGAAAAATAAAAGACATATTTATAGCGAAAATCCATCCCAAAAAATGTGGGATACCTTTGTATTTTTTGAAAACGAACCGACTGTAAAACAATTTCTGCAAGATACCTATGAGCAAAATCAAATCAAGGATACATACAAATTTGCTTTTCAAAATACCTCAAAATTTATTTATTTTATCAAACAAGCAAAAGAATATTTTTATTCTGCAGATAAGAGCAATATCTTGGTAAAGCCCCTACTTATCTATTATGGCATGATGAATTTAATGAAAGCATTTATTTTAACAAAAGACCCTAGTTATCCAAGTCATACAGGTGTTTTAAGACATGGAATTACCACTAGAAAACTTAAAAAAAATCAATATCAATTCCATGACGATGAAATTAAGGTACAGAAAGAAGGGTTGCTTCCTCTTTTTTACACTCTTCTTACTAACCATCCAGTTGAAAAAATCGAAGGGAATAAATACAAAATTAAAGAACTTCTTTCTTTATTGCCTGAATTACGTCATAGTTATCAAAGGATCTTTAAAGAGCAATTATTGTTTCCTATCAAATTAAATCAAAAAGATCACGAAATTTACCTTTCTGTTTCAAAAAACTTTTTAGACTTTTACCAGCATGATCTAGCAAGGTTGACTTCTGAACTAAATCAATATAAACCTCATAAGGATTATCAATTCTATACAAGCAAATCTGAGCAAATGAATCAGATTCAAATTGGAGTAAATCTTGATAAGGATATATTCAAATCAAAAGATCCTTTTCAGGGACATCCTATGTTTACGATTGATTATAAAGGATACTACTATTTACGACCCTTTCAAGAAAGTCGTTTTTTGCTTCCGGAAACAATCATCGACTATATGATAATGTACAATTTAGGAATGTTATGTCGTTACGAAACAGAATTATGGGGGGACATTATTTTTTCTTTCTCATCAGAAGATATGTACTTGATCAATGAATTTGTAAATATTACTTTACGCACATTTCCAAATAGGATATTAAATGATTTATTTAGAGAGATCATCATTTTTGATTTTGTTTAAATACTTCTTTAATATACAGATTTATGTCTTGAGCCAAATTAATGATTCCTTCCCTTGTTTTTATCATTGGCCTTGTTGGTGAATTCTGATCAATATAAATAATGTCACCTACCATTCCATTACTTAAAATAACTTTATTCCCTATTGATAGGTTGACCATATGCTTTGCAAAGGTTCTAACGATGAAGGAATTCAACTTTTGATAACTTTCATTAAGAAGATGATCAATGACAAGATATGGTGAATATTCTGAACGATAACTACGCTTAGAAATCATTGCATGAAAGATATCTGCAACGGCAACGATTTTAGCATAAAAATGGATTTGTTGTTCTTTAAAATGTAAAGGATAACCACTTCCGTCTTCTCTTTCATGATGTTGTAGTACGGCTAAATGTGTTCCTTTACTAAGCCCCATTGTATGATTTAACATTTTATATCCATAAAATGTGTGCATTTTAATCTCTTCGTATTCATAAGGAACTAACTTATTTTTACTATATAAAATATGACTAGGAATGCGACTCATTCCAATGTCGTGTAAAATACCTGCTAAAGCAAGTTGGATCCACTCATTTTTCTCGAGACCAACCCATTTCCCAATCGCATAAGAAAGTAAGCTTACAGATAATGCATGATGACTTGCGTATTTAGTAAAATCGCTAGAGTCTGATTTTAAGTTTATAAGATACTTGGGATTAATATATTGATCTTGAAGAAGTGGATATAAAGCTTCTCTAATTGCCATAATAGGAATAGATGCATTCCCTTGTGCATTTTTTAATACGATATCTATCACTTTTAACGCATTTTTAAAATAGGTATTAAAATCGTCAATTGGGTTTAATTGATTTTTGGTCTTATTTGCTACTTTTTCTTGATTTTCTTTTACATCAGATTCCTGATCGATTTCAACCTTTGTAATTCCAAATGCTCTTAATATTTCTTGATCCCTTTCCTTTAAAATCGTTCCCTTTTTAAAAATAATCCCTCCCAATTCACTATATATATCTTGGCCTAAGATCATTTGATCTTGAATGAGATCGATTGTGATTGTTCTCATTGCATAAATTCCCCTTTAATCTATTTTCTATATTTTAGCATATATAGAAGAAAAACAGGATGGATTCCACCCTGTTTTAACTTTTATTCATCTTCTTCATTTTCCGTATCAGCTGTATCATTGGAATGAATCCGTGCAACAGTAGCGACAGAATCATCTTCACTAATATTGATTAGTCGGACACCTTGAGTATATCGGCCAATTAGCGAAATGTTATCTATATTTAATCTAATCACCATTGCACTTGTAGTAACAATCATTAAGTCATCTTCTTGAGAAACAACTTTTAATCCTACAATATTTCCATTCTTTTTAGTTACATTAAGGGTCTTAATCCCTTTTCCACCACGGGATTGGCTACGGTATTCAGATGCTGGTGTCCTTTTGCCATAACCTTTTTCTGTTACGATTAACACATCTAGGTCATCTCGAATAATATCCATGCCAATGACTAAATCATCTTTACTTAAGTCGATTCCTTTGACCCCTGTAGCACTTCTTCCCATTGTTCTTACATCTTGTTCAGAAAAACGAATGGATTGACCTAATTTTGTACCAAGGATGATTTCTTGATTTCCATCAGTCAATTTAACACCAATTACCTCGTCTCCTTCTTTTAGATTGATCGCTATGAGTCCCCCTTTTCGAATATTTTCATAATCTGTTAATTGGGACTTTTTGACCACCCCAGAAGCTGTAGCAAAGAATAAATGATGATTGGAAGTATATTCTTTTATAGGGAAGGCTGCGTTAATTTTTTCCCCTTGTTCAATTTGAATCAGGTTGATAATTGGTGTTCCTTTTGCGGTTCTACTCAATTCCGGTACTTCATAAGCCTTTAAACGATATACCTTTCCTTTGTTCGTAAAAAACATAATATAATGATGGGAATTCGTAATAAATAAATGTTGGACAAAATCATCTTCTTTCGTTCCCATCCCAGTTACCCCTTTACCCCCACGTTTTTGGCTACGGTAGGTTGAAATGGGTAATCTTTTAATATAACCCTGATGAGTGAGCATAACGACAACCTCTTCTTCAGGAATCAAATCTTCAGCTTCTAACTCATCATGATCAATCGTGATTTTTGTCCTTCGTTCATCATTGTATTTATCTTTAATCTCTATTAATTCTTCACGTATAATCGTTAAAATCTTCTGTTCATCTGCTAATATCGCACGTAATTCAGCAATCTTAGCCATCAATTCTTGATATTCATTTTCAATTTTTTCTCGTTCTAAACCAGTTAAACGTTGTAATCTCATATCAAGAATAGCTTGGGCTTGGATTTCCGATAGTTCAAACTTTTCGATTAGACCTCTTTTTGCTTCGTCTGTCGTTTGTGAAGAACGAATTAAAGAAATAACAGCGTCTAAATGGTCGAGAGCAACTCTTAACCCTTCTAAAATATGAGCTCTAGCTTCAGCCTTTTTAAGGTCAAATTCTGTTCTTCTGCGAATAACCACCCTTTGATGGTTTAAATAATGTGTTAAGGTTTCTTTTAGATTTAATACCTTAGGTTCTCCATTAACTAATGCTAAAACATTGATACCAAAGGTCGTCTGTAATTGGGTTAATTTATACAAATTATTTAAAACGACATTCGCATTCACGTCTCTTCGTAATTCAATCACAATTCTTAGTCCATTACGATCTGATTCATCCCTTAAATCGGTAATCCCATCTATTTTTTTATCCCTAACCAGTTCAGCTATTTTCTCAATCAATCTTGCTTTATTCACTTGGTATGGGATTTCTTCAACAATAATCCGGCTTTTACCATTATTCATTTCTTCAATAAAGGCTTTTGCCCTTATTGTGATACTACCTTTACCTGTTTGATAAGCCTTACGGATTCCTTCCCTTCCTAGAATAAGACCACCAGTTGGGAAATCTGGACCTTTAATAATCTCTATCAATTCTTCGATTTCGACATCTGGGTTCTCTATAATTTTTATAACCCCATCAATCACTTCACCTAATTGGTGAGGAGGAATATTCGTTGCCATCCCCACTGCAATCCCTGCAGATCCATTCACTAACAAATTAGGGAACCTAGCTGGTAAAACTAATGGCTCCTTTTCAGAACCATCATAGTTATCTCCAAAATCAATAGTTTCTTTGTTAATATCCCTTAATAATTCTGTCGATATTTTTGACATACGAGCTTCCGTATAACGCATAGCTGCTGCAGAATCACCGTCAATTGACCCAAAGTTTCCATGACCATCAACGAGTAAATAGCGATAAGAGAAGTCTTGTGCCATGCGTACCATCGTTTCATAGACTGCAGAATCACCATGGGGATGATATTTACCTATAACTTCCCCTACAATCCTAGCAGACTTTTTATGTGGTTTATCTGGTGTCATTCCTAACTCATTCATCGCATAAAGGATTCTTCTATGCACTGGTTTTAAGCCATCTTTTACATCAGGAAGAGCACGACTTACGATAACACTCATCGCATAGTCGATAAAGGAGCTTTTCATTTCTTGACTTATATTTACTTCTTTTATTCTTGCATTTGATTCAAGCATGCTTTACCTCCATCCCCTTTGTTTAAATATCCAAATTCCGAACATATCTAGCATGTTCTTGGATAAATTCTCTTCGGGGTTCAACTTTATCTCCCATTAGTGTCTCAAAGATCCCGTCCGCATCAGAGGCATCTTGTAAACTAACTTGTAATAATGTTCTACTTTCTGGATCCATCGTCGTTTCCCATAATTGGGTTGGGTTCATTTCTCCTAAACCTTTATAACGTTGGATTGTGGGTTCAGGTCGATTACCTAATTCTGTTTTTATCTTTTCTAATTCTCTATCACTATAAGCGTATCGAACTGTTTTTCCTTGTTGGATTTTATATAAAGGTGGTTGAGCAATATATACATAGCCATTTTCAATCAATTCTTTCATATACCTGAAAAAGAAAGTTAAAAGAAGTGTGCGAATATGGGCACCGTCTACGTCAGCATCTGTCATAATAATGATTTTATGGTACCTTGCTTTGGAAATATCAAAATCATCACCTATTCCAGTACCTAACGCCGTAATCATTGCTCTAATCTCTTCATTTGCAAAAATCTTATCTAATCTAGCTTTCTCTACATTGATAATCTTTCCTCGTAGAGGTAGGATTGCTTGAAAATGACGATCTCGACCTTGTTTTGCAGAACCACCAGCTGAATCACCTTCTACGAGATATAATTCACTAATCGCTGCATCCTTACTAGAACAATCAGCTAATTTCCCAGGTAATGAACTAACTTCCAGTGCATTTTTCCTTCTTGTTAGCTCTCTTGCTTTTCTAGCAGCATCACGGGCTCTCGCAGCAAGAAGTGCTTTTTCAATCACCTTTTTTGCTACAGATGGATTTTCATCTAGAAAAGTGGCAAATTTCTCAGCAAATAGAGATTCAGTAATCCCCCTTACTTCACTGTTCCCTAGCTTTGTCTTGGTCTGACCTTCAAATTGAGGATTTGGGATCTTTACACTAATAACTGCAGTTAACCCTTCTCTGGCATCATCACCAGTTAAATTTGCATCTTGATCTTTTAGTAAATTATTCTTTCTAGCATAGTCATTTAGTACACGGGTTAGAGCGCTTTTAAATCCCGATTCATGGGTTCCCCCTTCATGGGTGTTGATATTATTTGCAAAGGACAAAATGTTACTAGAATAGCTGTCATTGTATTGTAGGGAAATTTCTATTTCAATTTGATCTTTTGATCCTTCTACATAAATTGGATGGGGATGAAGAACTTCTTTATTTTTATTAAGAAACTCAACGAATGAATTGATTCCACCATCAAATTTAAAAGATTCCTGTTTATTTTCGTTTCTTTCATCAATAAGGTCTATACGAATCCCTTTATTTAAAAAGGCAAGCTCCCTGATTCGGGTTTTTAAGGTATCATAATTAAATTCGGTTGTCTCTTGGAATATTTCAGAATCTGGTTTAAAAGTTACTGTTGTTCCTGTTTCGTTTGTTTCTCCTATTACTTTTAAGTCAAATTCTGGAATTCCACGGTGATAGCGTTGTAAATGGATCTTTCCCTCTCTTTTTACTTCTACTTCTAACCATTCTGAAAGAGCATTTACTACTGAAACCCCAACACCATGTAATCCACCAGAAACCTTATAACCTTCACCACCAAATTTACCACCAGCATGTAATACAGTTAATGCTACTTCTACTGCTGGCCGTCCCATCTTAGGATGAATTCCAACAGGAATACCCCTACCATTATCTATAACTGTTACACTATTATCTTGATGTACAACCACAGTAATATGATTACAGTATCCTGCAAGAGCTTCATCAATACTATTATCGACAACTTCCCATACTAAATGGTGCAATCCTCTTTCACTTGTTGACCCTATATACATCCCAGGTCTTTTACGAACTGCTTCCAAACCTTCTAAGACCTGAATTTGACTTTCATCATAATTATGTTGTTGTTTTGTTAGCATTTGCACACCTTCCATTCTTACTACCTATTTTTCTTTAATCGTCACTTTTGTGGGTTTTCTTAATGAGGTTAAAAGATCGTGTTTGCTCTTTTTAATAACGTTAAAGAAGAAATAGGAGAGTAATACATTTTATCTGCCGTGACCACAAGGGATTTACTTCCTTCAGTTGTTATTTTAACCACATTGTTTTTATTCTCTACTTGTGCAATAAAGGAATGAAGTTTTTTCTTTCTTTTAGCAAAATGACTAATATCTAAGATTGCCACAATTTCTTTTGTCTTGACAACTATATCTCCACCAATATGCATAAACATAAGGTTTCACCTCGATTCTTAGGAAATAAGACCTTGTTCCACATAAAAGATAGAAGAACGTTTTAATGTATTGATGTTAATTCCTTCTGTACTTGTTGTTGTAATCATGGTTTGCACTTTATTTTCAATCGTTTGAATTAATTGAGTTTGTCTTTTTTGATCTAATTCTGAAAGAACATCATCCAATAATAAAACAGGGTATTCTCCTATTTCATCATGAATCAGTTCTATTTCAGCTAATTTGAGAGACAAAGCGGTGGTACGTTGCTGGCCTTGTGAACCAAAGGACTGAACATCAATTTGATTGATAGAAAAATATAAATCATCACGATGTGGACCAATCAGACTAGTCCCCCGAAAAAGTTCTTGTTTTCTTATTTTTTGTAATCTTAAAGTGAACTGATCACTCATATCTTGTACATCAATATTACCTAATTCTAAAGGAAATGAAGGTTTATAAAGGATAGATAACTCTTCATTTTGATCAGTAATTCCTGCATGGATTTCTTTAGCCCATTTTTCTAAGTGTCTCAAAAAATACAATCTCTTGGAAATGACTTTTGAACCATATTCAACTAATTGTTGATCCCAAATTTCCAATAACTCTAATTTATTCTTTTCATTCTTGGTAAAATCCTTTAATAAATTATTTCTTTGTTGAATGATTTTTTGATATTGGGATAAATGGTATAGATAGGAAGGACTAACTTGTCCAATTTCAACATCGAGAAATTTCCTACGATATTGAGGACTTCCTTTTACTAATGTCAAATCTTCTGGTGCAAACATAATTACATTGAATGCACCTATATAATCACTTAATTTACGTTGTTCTAATTGATTGATTTTTGCCTTTTTCCCTTTAGAAGTTAGCTGCATTTCCAATTTTAATGAGTTTCTTCTTGTTTGAATCGTTCCTTTAATAACAGAAAAAGATTGGCCCCATTGGACCAATTCCTTTTCTTTTGAAGTTCGGTGGGATTTAGCTAAAGCTAAGACATAAATGGCTTCTAAGATATTTGTTTTACCTTGAGCATTATTCCCCTGAAAAATATTGATTTGATGGTCAAAATGAAGATTTAAATCTTGATAATTACGGAAATTTTTTAATTGGAGATGCTCAACAAACATCACATCTCCTCCCTTAAGATGAATATTTGATCTGAAATTTACCAATTTGTTCAATGGAAATTATATCATCAGGATGTAATTTCCGACCTCGTCTTGTTTCTTTTTCTCCGTTTACCTTAACTTGATGTTCTATTAAAAATATTTTTGCATGTCCACCTGATTGAATCACATCGACCATTTTAAGAAATTGTCCTAAAGTTATATATTCGGTATCAATCAATACCTCATTCATCACAACTTTCTCCTTTAATAAGTTCTTACTGGCAAAATGAGTTGTAAAATTCGATGATGTTCAATTGGTTTAATCACAAATGGACTTAATGCGCCTGTAAATTCAATTTGAACTTCTTCACTGTCAATCGCTCTTAAAGCATCTAGCATATATTTTGCATTAAAGGAAATTTTGACTGGCTCACCTTCTATATTTTTTACTTGTAATTGATCAGTAACATTTCCAACCTCAGGTGAATTAGAAGAAACTTCGATTAAAAGATTCTCTATATTTGTAAACTTAACGATATTTTTACCATCTTTAGCTAATAAAGAAGCTCTTTCAATTGATTCTAATAATTCTTTCGTTTGAATAATGATTTTTGTTTTATATTTATCTGGAATAATTCTAGAAGTATCAGGATAAGTACCATCCAATAATCTTGATAAAAATAAAACATGATTCATTTTGATTAAAATTAGATTTTCATTGACGATGATTTCAACAGGTGTCTGAGTATCATCAAGAATTTTACTTAATTCACTTAGAGATCTACCTGGAATCACTACATTTTGAAAAGATAGGTTTGTTAAGCTTTCAACCGTGGCTTCTCTAACAGCTAAACGATGAGAATCAGTTGCAGTAAATTTTAAAACTTGGTTTTCTAGATTCCATAACACACCTGTTAAAATGGGTCGACTTTCTATGGTTGAAACAGCAAATTGAGTTTGGCGAATCATCATTTTTAAAAGATCGCTAGGAATCGTAAATACATGTTCTTCTTCGTCGATGATTTGTGGTAAGTTTGGATATTCCTCAGCATCAAAACCATTAAGTCGAAATTCAGAAGAACCTGATTTAATTATTATTGTAAAATGATCAATCACTTCAAATTCAATCATTTCTCCTGGTAACTTTTTAACAATCTCCAAAATATATTTTGCTGGGATTACAATTTTGCCTGGTATAATCAATTGTACCCATTCTTCTCCATTTTCCACTAGAGGAATAAGAACTTGAATAGAAATATCAGAATCACTACCAGTAATGATTAACCCTTTTGTTCCAATATCAAATTTGACCCCTGTTAAAATTGGAATTGTTGTCTTTGATGAAACAGCTTTTTGAACATGTTGAAGTGCATTAACCAACTGATTTTTATGAACAAAAAAATGCATGATTAACCTCCATCATTGGAATTTATGGCCTTCATTATACATATATTTATTAATTTATAAAAAATAATAGTTATAGTAATAATACTTGTGAATATGTGAATAATTGAAATAAGGCTAACGGAATTAAAGAAATCCACATGTGGATAAGCTGTAAATAAATCTGTCATATTTATTCACAGAATAACATAAACTAATTAGTTATGGTTCTTAATTTTTTCTATTAAATTGGTTATCGTTTTTTCTAAGTCTGGATCTGTTTTTAATTGTGTAGATACTTTTTCATAAGCATGAATCACAGTAGAATGATCTCTACCTCCAAATTCCTCTCCTATTTTGGGTAGAGAATAGTCTGTGAGTTCTCTAGTCAAGTACATTGCTATTTGTCTAGGAAAAGCTACAGCTTTTGTTCGTTTTTTTGCCTTTAAATCTTCTAATTTCAGACTAAAATGCTCAGCTGTATTTTTTTGAATGTCATGAATTGTAATGACTTTAGGCTTAGAGGAAGGAATAATGTCCTTTAATGCCTCAGAAGCTAAGTCAACACTCATATCTTTGTTGATCAAGGATGAGTATGCAACAACACGAATCAAAGCTCCTTCTAACTCACGGATATTTGTATTGATCTGATTAGCAATATAGATCATGACTTCATTAGGAATATCTAAATTCTCTGCCTTTGCTTTTTTTCTAAGAATTGCAATCCTTGTTTCTAAATCCGGTGGCTGAATATCAGTAATTAAACCCCATTCAAATCTAGAACGAAGACGATCTTCTAAAGTAGGGATTTCTTTTGGAGTTCGATCGCTAGAAATAATAATTTGTTTACTTGCTTCATGCAAAGCATTAAAAGTATGGAAAAATTCTTCTTGTGTTGATTCTTTTCCAGCTAGAAATTGAATATCGTCAATAAGTAAAATATCAATATTTCGATACTTGTTGCGAAATTCAATGGTTTTATTATCACGTATCGAGTTAATGAATTCATTTGTAAATTTTTCTGATGAAATATATAACACTTTAGCTTTTTCATTATGCTGAACAACATAGTGCCCAATTGCATGCATTAAATGAGTTTTCCCTAATCCTACTCCGCCATATATAAATAAAGGATTATATGCTTTAGCAGGAGCTTCAGCAACTGCGAGTGATGCTGCATGGGCAAAGCGGTTTCCAGCCCCAATCACAAAGGTATCAAATGTATATTTTGGGTTTAATAAGGATTTTGTATGGGCATCCTCTTCATCAAAATTTGAAGGTTTAACTTCTTTAGGTGTCGGAGATACTTGATCTAGATGAATATCAGATGCAGATGGTGGAATAACAAACTTAATATTTAGTTTTTCACCGATTACTTCAAACAAGGTATCTTGGATCAGACCAGAGTACCTAGACTCCAACCAGTCCCTAGCAAACTCATTTGGAGCAATAATTGTGAGATCATTATTGACTAAAGAAGAGATTTGTGTTGATTTTAGCCAAGTTTCAAAGCTAGGTTTACTTAATTTTGTTTCAATTATAGATAAGGCCTTCTGCCATAAACTACTTAATTGCTCCACGATGTCCCTCCTCTGTATTTCTTTTTTCCACAGAGTATTATGAATAAATGTGGATAAAAATAATGTCGTAAGAGCACAAAAATTAGCGATATAAGTAAAAAATAATCACAAGATGTGAATAAAAAATCCACAACCATGGATAACTGTCCACAATTTTATCCACAGATTGTGAATATGTATTTTATCAAAGGTAAATATCCACTAGATATATTAACACAATAATATCAGATAAAACCTAGATAATCAATGGTCTTATCCAACTTATCCACAATCACAATAATTAGTGGATAGCGGTTATTCACAACACAATATTTTGTGGATAAGCTGTGTGAAAAATGTCGAATAAGAACATGTGGATAATTTTACTTATCGACATGAAGAAATAAAAATCCTATTCTTGACAAATCTCTTTTATAGTTGATAAACTATTTAAGAATGTCTTTCATAAATTTTGATCCTCAAGGGGAGGTGTTATAGATGAAACCAACATTTCAACCAAATGTTCGTAAAAGAAGTAAAGTACATGGATTCCGTAAAAGAATGAGCACTAAAAATGGCCGTAAGGTTTTAGCTGCACGTCGTAGAAAAGGAAGAAAAGTATTATCTGCATAATAGGCCACAGATTAGTGGCCTTTTTTCAATTGAAAGAAAATATGTTTACGTTACTTTATCGAAAGATTAGTTTAATTTAAGATTCAGAATGTGTTAGAATAGGTTTATTATGAGGAATAATTACCCATACTTTCACTTAGTTATATCTTGTTTTGTGAACGTATTCATCTATTTGTATGGGGGTTTCTTTATTTTGCAAAAAGAGCTACGCTTAAAAAAAAGAGAAGATTTTAAAAAAGTATATACATATGGAAGATCTGTTTCTAATCGTGAATTGGTATTATACATGATGGATCAACCCAAGGCTGAACCTTATCGTTTTGGTATCTCGGTGAGTAAAAAGGTTGGTAATGCCGTGATCAGGAATCGGGTTAAACGTTTAATAAAAGAAGCGATTCGTTCCCTTTTGTTAAAATATGAAATAAAAAAGAAAAAGGATTATATTATTATTGCAAGGATTCCAGCAGCTCAGATGGATCTTACCCATTTTGAGAGAAGTCTTAAACATTTATTTAAAAAAATGAAAATCATTGAAACAAATGATTAAATCATTTATTTATATCATTGATGTATCTCAGTTAGGAGGGTTTAACTGGTGAAAAAGTTACTTTTGATTCTCATTCGTTTCTATCGAAAATTTATTTCACCAATGAAACCGCCTACTTGTCGTTTTGCCCCGACATGCTCTCACTATGCATTAGAAGCAATTGAGATACACGGAGCACTTAAGGGTAGTTGGTTATCTGCAAAAAGAATTGCAAAATGCCATCCTTTACATCCAGGTGGATATGATCCGGTACCTAAAAAGGAAAATAATTAGAGGAGGAGTTATCTTGCGGAAACGCACATATATCATTTTATTATTGGTTGTAATAGCTATATTTAGTACTGGTTGTTCTGCTAAACCGGGTACCCCAATAGATCCTGCTAACGGGATTTGGGATAAATATTTTGTCTATCCATTATCTATTACCATAGATTTTTTTGCTAAGATATTATTTAATAACTATGGTTTAGCTATCATTGTAACAACCATTTTAATTCGTTTTTTGGTGCTTCCTCTAATGATTACTCAAATTAGAAGTACTAAGAAAATGCAGGATTTACAACCTGAAATCACAAAAATTAGAGAAAAATATAAAGATAATGCCCAAAAAATACAGGAAGAAACAATGAAACTCTTCCAAAAACATAATGTAAATCCTTTATCGGGTTGCTTACCTATATTTATTCAGATGCCGATTTTAATTGCCTTTTATCATGCGATTAGCAGGAATGCCTTTATTGCTGAGCATGATTTCTTATGGGTTTCCCTTGGAACACCTGATCCTTACTATATTTTTCCAATTCTTGCAGCGATTACAACTTATTTACAAATTAAAATGACGTCAACGAGTGTTGCCGCAACTCCACAAGCTGCCCAACAGCAGAAAATTATGGCCGTTGTGATGCCTGCCATGATCTTATTTATTGGAATTTCATTACCAGCTGCATTAGCACTATATTGGGTAATTGGTAATATTTTTTCCATTGCACAGACCAAATTGATCTATAGAACCACCAAGTAAAAATTTAATAGGGGGCAATTAGTATGGAAAAAGTAATAGCTACCGGTAAAACTGTGGAAGAAGCAGTTCAATCAGCCCTCAGACAACTAGGTACGACAGAAGATAGGGTTAAGGTAAAAGTTTTAGAACAACCAAGCAAAAGGCTATTTGGATTAATTGGAAAAAATGCGGTCGTAGAAGTAGAATTGTTTCCAGAACAGGTAGATCCTTTAGAGGAAGCGAAAAAGTTTTTATTTGATGTATTTAAATCAATGAATTTGAAAGTCCAAATTGAACAATTTAATCAGGCTGATTATACTGTCCTTAATTTTGTAGGAAAAGATCTAGGAATACTAATTGGTAGAAGAGGACAAACATTAGACTCCCTACAATATTTGGTTAACATTGTTGCTAATCGGAAGGTAGATCATAATCGATTGCGTATTGTGTTAGACGCTGAAAATTACCGTTCAAGAAGAAAGGCAACATTAGAAGAACTAGCAAATAGATTAGCTGAAAAAGTGATAAGAACAGGCAAAGAAGTTGTTCTTGAACCAATGACACCTTCTGAAAGGAAGATCATTCATACTAAATTACAAGACCATCCAAAGGTTCAAACTTATAGTCAAGGAGAGGAACCAAATCGTAAGGTTGTTATTACTAGAAAATAGTTTTAATTGATCCCTGTTATTAACTTTTGTTAGTAACAGGGATTTTTTTTTGCGAAAAAATCTATTTTATTGAGACCTCACAAAAGTAATCGAATACACTTCGAAGGAAGACGTTATTTTTGTGGGTTATCTTAAAAAGAGGAAGAAGAGATGTGGATAACATTAAATTTTATTTAATTGGGCATACTACATAATATTTTTGTTATAAACATGTGGATAAATATTTTTGTTTTTGTTCTTTTATTCAAAATATGGTATTCTACTTTTTTAGAAGATATAGATACTGAGGTGATCATCGATGGATTTTGATACAATAGCTGCAATATCTACCGCGTTAGGAGAAGGTGGAATTGCAATTGTTCGTGTAAGTGGGAATGAAGCGATTGATATTGTAGATCGTTTATATAGAGGGAGAAAAAAGTTATCCACTGTGGATAGTCACACTATCCATTATGGGAAACTGATTGATAAAAGTGGACAAGTGATAGACGAAGTGATGGTAACAGTGATGAGGGCTCCAAGAACATACACAAAAGAGGATGTAGTTGAAGTAAATTGTCATGGCGGTTTAGTATCAGTTCGAAGGGTTTTAGATGCGATTTTAGAAGAAGGAGCAAGATTGGCTGAACCAGGAGAATTAACAAAAAGGGCATTTCTAAATGGAAGAATTGATCTATCTCAAGCAGAGGCAGTGATTGATTTAATTCGATCAAAAACAGATAAAGCTATGCAGTTAGCTTTAAAACAAGTAGAAGGTAAATTGTCTAGAAAAATTAAGGAATTACGGCAAACTTTATTAGAGGTACTAGCTCATATTGAAGTAACAATAGACTATCCTGAACATGATGTTGAATCTGTTACTCATGAATTATTACTTTCAAAAACAAAAGAGGTGAAAAAAGAGATAAATTATTTATTGGATACTGCTTCTCAAGGGAAAATACTAAGTGAAGGATTATCAACTGTTATTATTGGTAGACCTAATGTAGGTAAATCTTCACTATTAAATACATTGATTCATGAAAATAAGGCCATTGTTACTGAAATAGCTGGAACAACCAGAGATATCATTGAAGAGTACATTAATATTAAGGGAGTTCCTCTTAAATTAGTTGACACTGCAGGGATTAGAGAAACAGAAGATCTTGTAGAGAAAATCGGTGTGGAAAGATCAAGAAAGGCATTAGAAGAAGCAGATTTAGTTCTACTTGTTCTAAACTTTAACCAAGAATTATCTAAAGATGATTTACGATTGATGGAATTAGTTCAAGGACTTCATGTGATTGTGATTATCAATAAAACAGATTTACCACAAAAGATAGATTTGGATTTAGTAAAACAGAAAATACCAGATGCAAGAATGATTTTGATGTCTGTTATCAAAGAACAAGGTATTGATCAGTTAGAAGAAACGATAAGTGAACTATTTTTTGCAGGCCAAATTCAAACAGAGGATTTAACTTATGTATCAAATGCAAGACATATTTCATTATTAAAAAGGGCTTTACAAAGTATAGAAGATGCCATACATTCTATTGAAGATTTGCTACCAATTGATATGATAGCAATAGATGTAAAAAATGCTTGGGATCTGTTAGGTGAAATTATTGGAGAAGCGGTTAGTGAAGATTTAATAGATCAAATCTTTTCGCAATTCTGTGTTGGAAAATAAAGATGACATTCATTGGAGGAATGAAGATGGGATATAAAGCTGGTGAATTTGGCTGCATTGTAGTAGGTGCAGGACATGCAGGTGTAGAAGCTGCACTAGCAGCTGCCAGAATGGGAGTAGAAACTTTATTACTGACCATTAGTTTAGATACGATTGCTTTTATGCCTTGTAACCCATCTATTGGCGGGCCAGCAAAAGGACATGTTGTTAGAGAAATCGATGCATTGGGTGGTGAAATGGGAAGGAATATTGATAAAACATATTTGCAGATGAGGATGCTAAATACCGGAAAAGGTCCTGCTGTCCATGCATTGCGCGCTCAAGCAGATAAGTTCGAATACCAAAAAGAGATGAAAAAAACGTTAGAAACGACCCCTCACTTAACTTTAAAACAAACGATGGTAGAAAAGCTTATCATTGAAGATCAAGTGGTAAAAGGGGTAATCACCCGAACTGGTGCAGAATATTATAGTCAAACCGTTGTATTAACAACAGGGACTTATTTAAGGGGTAGAATTATTTTAGGTGATCTGATCTATGAAAGTGGTCCAAATAATCAACAACCATCTGTTAAATTATCTGAACACTTAAGAGAAATAGGATTTGAACTTGTCAGATTTAAGACTGGGACTCCTCCAAGGGTTGATCGAGATTCAATTGATTTTTCCAAAATGGAAATTCAACCAGGAGATGAAGAGCCTAGAGCTTTTTCTTTTGATACAACTGAATATCGTTTAGATCAAATTCCATGTTGGCTAACCTATACCAATTTTCTAACTCATTCGATCATCAATAATAATCTACACCGGGCCCCGATGTTTTCCGGAGTCATTGAAGGTACCGGCCCAAGATATTGTCCTTCTATTGAGGACAAAGTAGTACGTTTTAATGATAAACCACGCCACCAAATTTTCTTGGAACCTGAAGGGGAACATACAAATGAGATGTATGTTCAAGGACTTTCTACGAGTTTACCAGAGGAAGTTCAGATTGATATGCTTCGAACGATTCCTGGTTTAGAAAACGCTGAGATCATGCGGGCTGGGTACGCAATTGAATATGATGTAATCGTACCTACTCAATTATGGCCAACCTTAGAGACGAAAAAGATTAAGAATTTATTTACAGCTGGACAATTAAATGGAACTTCTGGGTATGAAGAAGCTGCAGGTCAGGGTCTTATGGCTGGTATTAATGCTGCATGCAGGGTATTAGGAAAAGATCCAGTCGTATTGGATCGTTCTCAAGCTTATATTGGGGTGCTTATTGATGATTTGGTTACAAAGGGTACCAATGAACCTTATCGACTATTAACTTCAAGGGCAGAATACCGTTTGTTGTTGCGTCATGATAACGCAGATTTAAGACTTCGAGAAATAGGGTATCAACTTGGTTTGATCGATGAGGAACGATATCAACGTTTTCTTGATAAAAAAGAGAAAATTGAACAAGAGATTAATCGCTTAAAAACGGAAAAGATCAGACCTTCAGAAGAGGTTCAAGCGATAATGAAAGAGGTAGGAACTTCTGAATTAAACAATGCTGTTGAATTGGCTACATTGCTTAGAAGACCTGAAATTACTTACGAAATCATCGAAAAACTATCACTTAGTCCTTTGGAATTATCTGCTGAAATAAAGGAACAGGTTGAAATTCAAATCAAATACTCAGGATATATAGAGAAACAACTGTTACTTGTAGAGAAAATGAAAAAGGTTGAGGCAAAGAAAATACCAGAATGGGTAGATTATAATAAAATAAGTGGTCTTTCTATGGAAGCAAGAGAAAAGTTAAATAAAATTCAACCTATGAATATTGGCCAGGCCTCTAGAATATCTGGTGTTAGCCCTGCAGATATTTCGATTTTATTAGTCTATATTGAACAGGGGAAATAAGATGGAAATGGATATGATAGAAAAATTAAACGAAAGATTGCAATCCTATCAGATTGATTGTACAAGCAGTCAACTACAGCAATTTGCAACCTACTATGATTTATTAATAGATTGGAACAAAAGAATGAATCTTACAGCAATTACTGACCCAGAGGAAGTAATCGTTAAGCATTTTTTTGATTCAATTACCCCTGCTTTCTTTTATCCTTTTTCTCAACAAAGAATGATTGATATTGGTGCTGGGGCAGGTTTTCCAAGCATTCCTTTAAAAATTTGTTTTCCTGATTTAAAATTAACGTTATTAGATTCTTTAAATAAACGAATTACTTTTCTACAACATCTTATTGAGACCCTTAACCTTAAAAATGTTGATTTTATTCATGGTAGAGCTGAGGAAATAGCTAGGAAATCAGATCTTAGGGAATCATTTGATATTGCAATCTCTAGAGCAGTTGCAAAACTTAATGTGCTTGCAGAATTATCTTTACCCTTTATTAAGTTAAAGGGATCGATGATTGCCTTAAAAGGGGCTAGAGCAAATGAAGAAATTGCTGAAGCCCAAAAGGCAATACAACTCTTAGGCGGAGTTTTTGTTAAAGAACATAATTTTGATTTACCTGAACATTTTGGTGAAAGGACAATTATTATCATCAATAAAACGAAATCTACTCCTATTAAATACCCTAGAAAATCAGGAACCCCTAATCGTGAGCCAATACAGTGAAATTGTTTCACGTGAAACAATTTCTTTTTTGAATCGTGCAGGAATTTTAAAATAGAAAGAGAATACATATGATTGAATGTTAAAGTAGGTGGTGTGGTCAAATGAAAGACCATTTTTCTCGTCTTTTTGGATTGCAAGATCGTGGAAATGATGAAGTAAAGCAAATTCCTGTGGATCAAATCGTTCCTAATCCTTATCAACCCAGGTCCTTGTTTGATGAAGATCGAATTGAGGAATTAAGCCAAACCATTAAGATTCATGGAGTCATCCAACCCATTGTTGTGCGTCCTCGTGATGGTATGTATGAAATCATTGCTGGTGAAAGAAGATGGCGAGCAGTCAAGAGACTAGAACTTCAAACAATTCCAGCAATTATTAAAGATTATAATGATGCTCAATCTGCATCAATCGCTTTAATCGAAAACCTCCAACGTGAAGGGTTAACAGCAATTGAGGAAGCAGTAGCATATCAAAAATTAATGGAGTTACATGGACTAACACAAGAAAGTTTGGCTCAAAGATTAGGGAAAGGACAATCTACGATAGCAAATAAAATAAGATTATTAAATTTATCTCAGACTGTTCAAGATGCTCTAATGGGAAGAAAAATCACTGAAAGGCATGCTAGAGCTTTATTATCATTGCCTGATCAATCTATTCAGGAAAAATTGCTAGAAGAAATCATAGAAAAAGAGTTAAATGTAAAACAAACCGAAACACGGATTAAACAAATCATTGAAAAATTGACGGGTGAAAGCAAACCAAAAACTAAAAAAATTGCTTTTTCAAGAGATATGCGAATTGCTATGAATACAATTAGACAATCCGTAGATATGGTTTTAAAAACAGGAATGGATATTATTACAGATGAAAAAGATCATGATGAATATTATGAATTTATTATCAAAATTCCAAAAAAATAAAGTAATCAACTGACATTTATTAGGCGGCAAGTATTTTTGCCGCTTATTCATGTTAAAAAAGATCTTCAAAATCCCTATTCACAAACAAATAAATAAGATAAAATATTAAATGCACTTTATGATGTTTGTTCCAAGTAATATCACCAATAAGGCAGCAAGAATGACATGTGTTTTCGTTATAAGTGAGGTGAAGTAAAATGGGGAAAATTATTGCCATCGCAAATCAAAAAGGTGGAGTAGGAAAAACGACTACTTCGGTAAATTTAAGTGCAAGCTTGGCTAAATTAGGGAAAAAAGTTTTGTTAGTGGATATTGACCCTCAAGGTAATACTACGAGTGGAATAGGTATTAACAAAGCTGATGTAGAGTATTGTATTTACGATATCCTTATCAATGATATTTCTCCTAAAGATGCGATATATCCTACTGAAATTGAGGGTTTGGAACTTATACCTGCAACGATTCAATTAGCCGGGGCAGAGATAGAATTAGTTCCTACCATTTCTAGAGAGGTTAGGTTAAAGCGTGCTTTACATATTGTAAGGGATAAATATGATTACGTCATTATTGATTGTCCACCTTCATTAGGGATTTTAACTGTTAATTCCTTAACAGCTGCTGATTCTGTATTAATTCCGATCCAATGTGAGTACTATGCATTAGAAGGATTAAGCCAGCTATTAAATACAATTCGATTAGTTCAAAAGCATCTAAATACAGATTTAATGATCGAAGGGGTTCTTTTGACGATGTTTGATGCAAGAACAAACCTAAGCATCCAAGTAGTTGAAGAAGTTAAGAAATATTTCCAAGATAAGGTATATTCAACCATCATACCTAGGAATGTTCGGCTTAGTGAGGCGCCAAGTCATGGTCAATCTATTGTTACCTATGATCCAAAATCAAAAGGTGCTGAGGTCTATATCGATTTAGCAAAGGAAGTGGCTGAATATGAGTAAACGCCTTGGAAGAGGATTAGACGCTTTAATTCCGTCACTTAATATTGATGAAAAAGATCAAATTTCTGAATTGGAAGTAGCTAAAATCAGACCAAATCCCTATCAACCAAGAAAGAATTTTGACGATGGTCAATTATCTGAACTGATGGCCTCTATTAAAGAGCATGGTGTGATTCAACCGATCGTTGTGAGAAAATCACTTAATGGGTACGAAATTGTTGCTGGTGAAAGAAGATGGCGTGCAACTAAAGCTTTAAATTTAGAGAAGATTCCAGTGGTAATTAAGGAATTTTCTGATCAGCAAGTAATGGAGATTGCTTTAATTGAAAACTTACAACGGGAAAATTTAAACCCAATCGAAATTGCCAATGCTTACGCAAAACTCATGCAACAGTTCAACTTAACTCAAGAAGAATTAGCGGCAAAAGTAGGAAAAAGCCGACCGAACGTAGCAAATTTTATGAGACTTCTTCAACTACCCAATGAAATACAATCTCAGCTTGGTAATGGTAACCTTTCTATGGGACATGCAAGGGCATTAATTTCCTTAGAGCATCCAGAACAACAGAAATTTTTATGTAATAAGGTAATTACTGAAAACTGGAGTGTACGAACACTTGAAGAAAAAATAAAATCTTTAAAAGAAAATGTTTCACGTGAAACAACGAAAAAAAAGGAAACAATTAATCCTATCTATAAACAATTGGAGGACCAATTGCGTAATCGGTTTAAAACTGCAGTAAAAATTAAAACGGGGAAAAATAAAGGGAAGATAGAAATTGAATATTTTAATCAAAGCGATTTAAACCGAATACTGGAGATGCTAGGTATAGAAGAATAACCTCCATCAAGGCAACCAATGAAAGGTTGTCTTTATCTTTAACTGATCCATTTAAATAGGGATGTGAAAAAATGATTTATTTTGATCATGCGGCGTCTTCATGGCCAAAACCAGAGCAAGTCATTTTTACCTTAACTCAATTTTTTCGTGAAAATGGTGCAAATCCTGGCAGAGGGAATCATAAGATGGCAGCTATTGCATCTGAAGCGATTTATGCAACTAGAGTAAAAATAGCTAAACTATTAAATGTACAAAACCCTAACCAAATTGTATTCTTTATGAATACAACTCAAGCATTAAATCAAGCAATAAAAGGGTTTCTTAAAAAGGGTGATCATGTTATAACAAGTCATCTAGAGCATAATTCAGTAAGAAGACCGTTAGAATACCTAAGAAAAGAATTAGGTATTGAAATTACTTATGTAAAACCAAATGAACAAAGCAAACTTCAGTTAAAGGAAATAGAGAATGCCATTCAATCAAACACAAGATTATTCGTCTTCTCCCATGCTTCTAATGTTTTAGGAACGATTCAACCGATCAAAGAGATTGGAGCCATAGCAAAGAAAAATGGAATAGCCTTTTTAGTTGATGCAGCACAAACTGTGGGTAGGTATCAGATTGATGTGAAGGAAATGAATATAGATCTATTGGCTTTTCCCGGTCATAAGGCATTACTTGGTCCACAAGGAGTAGGGGGATTATATATCAATCCAAGTATAGAACTATCTCCTTTGATTCATGGTGGAACAGGAAATCAATCAGAAAAAATCGACCAACCCAAAGCCAGCCCTAACCGTTATGAATCAGGGACACTTAATACAGTCGGAATTGTTGGTTTAGGAGCAGGTATCGATTATATTGAACAACAAGGTATCGAAAAGTTAAAGAACAGAGAATGGCAGTTAACACAATATTTATTGAAGGGCTTAGAGCAAATTCCACAAGTGAAATGGTATGGGCCAGATCTACATATAGAAAGGGTTCCTGTTGTAAGCCTTCAGATAGAAGGGCTTGACTCTAATGAAGTTGCTACAGTTTTAGATAGTCATTATCAGATCGCTGTCAGAAGCGGTTTTCATTGTGCACCATTAGCCCATGAAATTTGTCATACAGAAAGTAGTGGCTTAGTGAGGGTAAGTTTAGGACACACAAATACGGAAAAAGAAATAGATACGCTTTTAAATGCATTAAAAGAAATCATTTCTTTGATGATGTGAGGTAGGAAAAAATGGTCTTACAAGGTACATTAGTGAACACGATTGCCATTATCTTTGGTGGAATGATCGGTGCGTTTTTACCAAATATTCCTTTAAAGATGAGAGATACAGTTATGCAAGGTTTAGGATTAGCTGTTATCATTCAGGGAATCTTAATGGGATTAAAAACGGAGAATTTTTTACTTGTTATTCTTAGTTTAGTGCTTGGTGGCGTATTAGGGGAAATTTTGAAGATTGATGATAAACTAGATCAACTTGGTCACTGGTTAGAACGGAAACTAGGTGGGTCGAAAAAGGGAAATATTTCGAATGCTTTTGTAACAGCTACACTGGTTTATACAATAGGGGCAATGGCCATACTTGGGTCTTTAAATAGTGGTCTAAATCTTGACCATCGCTTATTATATTTAAAAGCAATGTTAGATGGCTTTTCTGCAATTATCTTTGCTTCCACCTTAGGATTTGGGGTAGTATTTTCAGCAGTTCCTGTCTTGATATACCAAGGAATGATCGCATTATTAGCAAAATATATCCACTTACTTTTTAGTCAAGAATTACTAGATACAATGATTGTGGAAATTACTGCAACTGGAGGAATATTAATTATTGCGATTGCGATTAATATTTTAGAATTGAAGAAAATTAATGTAGCTAATATGTTGCCAGCAATCATTATTGCACCAATCGGAGTCATTTTGGTTCAATGGATTTCTAAGTTATTTTAACCGCATGGAAAGTTTATATTTATGTGAAAGGAAGAATGAATAGTGGATATCGTTTCACAATATATCGATGAAATCATCTTATTGCTCGGATTATTAGCTATAATTTTATTGATATGGAATATAACGATTAGTTTTAAATTAAAAAACTTAAAAAAACGCTTCTTACGTTTTAGTAGGGGCGGCAGTGTAAATAATTTAGAACAAATGATTGAGAACTTTTCAACTGACATGGATGAGATAAAAGAAATTATTGCCCAAAATAGAAAACAACTTCATCTTATTTTGGAAAAACTAACAAATATAAAGGGACAAGTTGGAATCATTCGCTATAATGCATTTGGTGAACAAGGAAATGACTTAAGTTTTTCAATCGCTATTTTAGATGAAAAGAAGAACGGTATCGTCATAACAAGCATTTATAATAGAGGGGAGTCAAACACCTATGCTAAACCTATAGAGGCTGGAGAATCAAGGTACCAACTTTCGAAAGAGGAAATTCTGGCAATAGAGAGAGCAACTAAATAATGATGGATAGGAAACGGTTGATATTTATTGTTAATCCATTATACCCCTGCCATGCAATGCAAATTGCAAAGGAGATGAAAGAAAATCTCAATGTGAAAATGATTGTTGCATAAAGCATTAAAGCGAATATTAGAAAAGGAAAGCATTGCACGTGATGTGAATGGCAAAAGAGCCAAAATCGTTTTGATTTAAGGCTCTTTTCTTAGTGCGCCACGCATGGCGATTAACTAGACGGTGAAAGTCCGTTATGGGGGTATGTAGCAACCAACCATTAGCCTAAGGCAAGGGTGTCCATCGTGAGGTGGAATCTGAAGGAAGCCGGCGGCAAAG